>JAFDZJ010000435.1 GCA_018266965.1 Bacteroidota bacterium | reverse complement strand
ATCCAATCTGTAACCACTTGGGATAAAATTATGTACTCTGAAACCATCTCCAACGAAATGTGGTTCTCTTGGACTCGCTACTAACTCTACGCTTCTTGTTTTCATAATATTATTGTAAAAATTGATAATACAAAGATACATCCGCAACCTATTAACAACCATTGATGTAGGTTAAGAAAAAAATAACCGCTCGAATATGCAATTCGAGCGGATAACTAATTATTTATTGAAAATTTATTTTGAAAATCTAACAGCTATTTTTCTATCGATAGCTCTTTCTTCATCGGTTTTATCTGCAGGAACAGTTGCAAATTTGCTTCCATATCCTTCCACATCAACTACTTGTTTTCCGACACCTTTGTCAGTTAACCATTTTTGGATAAATTTAGCTCTTTCTCCTGAAATTTTTAGGTTAATATCTTCTTTACCTGTTTTATCTGTATAGGCACCAATTTTAATTTTAGCATCTGGATAGGCTTTCAATATAGCAACTAAATTGTCCAATTGTCCAACGGAACCATCTTCCAATTCGGTAGAAGAACCCATTTTGAAATTTACATGATCAAAAGTGTACCATGTATCTTTGAGAGAGGCATCATCTTTGGCATTTTTATATCCATCGGATTTCAGGAAAGTAATCATACTATCTTCCATCCCTCCTTTGTATCCTTGCAATGAAACACCATTTAGGTCAATTGCTTCATCTACTTTTTTAGCAATTGTACTAGCCATAGAATCTACATTTTTCGCTGTAGAATCGGCAACTGCACCAACTTTTGCAGTAGCGTCTGTAACATCGGATTTTTTGCATTGTCTGAACAAGAAATAACCCAAAATACATAATAAAATTAGAGGCAACAACCATTTCCAAATAGATCCACCACCGCCATTGTCGTTGTTGTCATTTAAAGAATTTTTAATGTCTGTTGTGGTATCGGAAATTGTATTTTTTGCAGAAGAGAACCCATCGGAAACAGTATCAGAAACAGATGACACAGTAGAAGCTACTTTTTCTTTAGCATCTCCTAGCATATCTCCAAAATTCAATCCCATAGAAGCCAAAGACAATCCAGCAGGAAGCAATGAAGATACAATGCCTTTTTGCCCACCCAACAAAGAGCTAATTCCCGAAGCTCCTAAATTGTTGTCCGTGGCAAACTTACCAACAGAACCCAAAGTAGCTCCAGTTACCATATTGAGCAAAGAACTAGTAGAGGAATTACCGATGCCAGCAAAATTGGAAATCGTACTTACTAAACCTCCCATTTTATCTCCAAAAATTAAAGATAATAATGTAGAAATAATAGAATTATTATTAGTACCCCCCAACAAGTTACCAAGAATACCGCTAGAAGCAGCTCCTGTAATAGCATCTACAACACCAGGTTTATCTGCATTGTTAGCCAATCCACCAACTACGGCGGGCAACAATCCACCAATTGCTTTGGTAATTCCAGATTCGCTTTCACCCAATTGTGAAGCAGTTTGAGAAATGATAGCAGGACCTAGCTGCCCTTTGATAAGGTCAATAATGTTTGTTGACATAATTTGCGTTTTTTATAAATTAACTGGTACAAATATATAAATATTTCAGAAACAAAAGATTTTAAATAAAAAAATAACATTGACCAAAGTTTGATCAATGTTATTTTTTAAATTATTAAAAAGGGATCAATAGGCTTTTGCAAATATTACCCTTTGTTTGGAAGGTTTACCAGAAATCAAAGAAACTCCTTCCTCTAATTCTCCATCCAACGGAATACAACGAATAGTCGCCTTGGTTTCTTCTTTTATTTGTTCTTCCTCTTCCTCGGTACCATCCCAATGAGCAGCGATAAAACCACCTTTTTTCTCTAATACCTCCTTGAAATCGTCATAAGTATCAACTTTTGTGATGTTTTCAGCACGGAAATTCAAAGCTTTGAAGAATATTTCTTTTTGAATTTTCTCTAAAAGTTCTTCTATATACAAGTCAATATTTTCTAATGATACAGTTTCTTTGGAAAGCGTATCTCTTCTAGCAACTTCTACGGTATTGTTTTCCAAATCTCTTGCTCCCATTGCCATTCTTATTGGCACACCTTTCAGTTCGTATTCTGCAAATTTCCAACCTGGTTTGTTTTGATCATCATCATCAAATTTCACAGAAATTCCTTTAGCTTTTAGTTTATTTTGAATTTCCAAAGCCACGCTAGCAATTTGTTTCAATTGTTCTTCTCCTTTGAAAATCGGAACAATAACCACTTGTATTGGTGCTAAAAGCGGAGGTAGTACTAATCCAAAATCATCGGAATGAGCCATAATCAAAGCTCCCATCAATCTTGTAGAAACGCCCCAAGAAGTAGCCCAAGCGTGTTCTATTTTCCCTTCTTTATTGGTAAATTTAACATCAAATGCTTTGGCAAAATTTTGACCTAAAAAATGAGAAGTCCCAGCTTGAAGTGCTTTTCCATCTTGCATCATTGCTTCTATACAGTAAGTTTCGTCTGCACCTGCAAATCTTTCGCTAGGAGTTTTCAGTCCTTTTATTACAGGAACTGCCATGTGTCCTTCTACAAAATCTGCATATACATTCAGCATTTTTTCAGTTTCCTCTATTGCTTCATCTTTTGTTGCATGAGCGGTATGTCCTTCTTGCCAAAGAAATTCAGCTGTCCTTAAAAACAATCTCGTACGCATCTCCCAACGGACTACATTTGCCCATTGATTAATAAGTATTGGCAAATCTCTGTATGATTGTATCCAGTTCTTATAAGTATTCCAAATAATTGCCTCGGAAGTCGGTCTTACGATAAGTTCTTCTTCCAATTTTGCCTCTGGATCAACTATCAATTTAGATGAATTGTTGGGGTCAGTTTTCAATCGATAGTGGGTAACAACCGCACATTCTTTTGCAAAACCCTCGGCATTTTTCTCTTCTGCTTCAAATAGACTTTTTGGTACAAAAATTGGGAAATACGCATTTTGATGTCCTGTTTCTTTGAACATTTTATCCAATTGATCTCTCATTTTTTCCCAGATTGCAAAACCGTAAGGCTTAATCACCATACACCCTCTTACTCCGGAATTCTCTGCCAAATCCGCTTTTACCACTAATTCATTGTACCATTTGCTATAATCTTCTTTTCTAGAAGTTAATTTTGCCATTTTATATTACTTATTTTATTTAACTTTAACATTGGTTTTATATCCAAACAAAAGATTACATTTGGGTTTACAAAAATCCCAAAATTTTTGGTATAATTTTGGTATAAAACATTGCAAAGATAAATAAACTTAAATTCAAATAAATATCATGAAAAGAAATATTATAAAAAACAGGTTCAACCTGCCATATATTAGAGCTTTTATGTTTCTATCAGCAGGTTTGTTAGTCGCTTCTTGTAGCTCCCAAATGAGTGCTTATAGCGAAACAGATGGTGTATATTACAATCCAAACAAAGACACATTGCCTATTGACACGCCTGACAATTACGGCAACCAAGTTGGCGATACTTATGATTATAATAATGATGTTGCACGATTAGATGACAAAGGAATATATTCCAAAAACTATAATTGGGGTGCTAACAATTCCAATTCGGATTGGGGAAATTATGCTGGTACAGATGTTAATTATAACAATTGGAGTACTCCTTATTATGGATACTATGGATATTCTCCATATAGTTGGAATTTCGGTTTGAGTTTTGGCTATTCTTGGGGTTCTCCATGGAATAATTGGTATGGATATAGTCCATATTGGGGATACAATTATTATAGTCCTTCTTGGTACTATGGTTACTCTCCATATTGGAATTATGGATATTATTCTCCTTACTACTACGGATACTATTCTCCTTATTATGGATATTACAACAGACCAGCCTACCAATATAGAAGAAGTGGCTCTTCTGGAAATTTTGGCAACACCTATCAAGGAAGTTTTGGCAACAAAATGAGTACTAACCAAAATTCTGGATTCAGAGATAGAGGTTTTGGAAACACAAATCAAGGAAATTCCAATAATAATCCGCAAAACAATCAAGGAGGATTCAACAGATACAGAGGAAATAGTACTTTCCAAAACACTCCAAACATGCCAAGACCAAGCCAATCTTATGAAGCACCAAGAAACAATGGTGGTTTCCGTTCTGGAAATGAAGGAGGAGGTTTTAGATCTTCTGGTGGATTTGGCGGTGGAAATTCCGGAGGAGGTGGTTTCCGTTCCGGAGGTTCATCTGGTGGAGGCGGTATGAGATCTGGTGGTTTTAGATAATATTAATAACAATTTTACACATTTAATAACATGATAAAAAAATCATTATCCATCTTGAGTATTTCTGCATTCTTTTTTACTCAAGCACAAAATGTATCTGTTTTGAAGAATACTATTGATGCTTATAGCGGAAGTGGTTTGCCAGGAAATGCAAGATATAACGCAATGGCAGGTTCTATGGGTGCTTTGGGTGGAGATGCTTCTGTCGCTATGATTAACCCAGCTGGTGTAGGTGTTGCTATATCTAGTAATATTTCAGGCACTTTGGCGATTAGCAACATCAATAACAAAAGTACATTGGCAGGAGCATCAAAAGATTACTCCATCAATAAAACTGATATGGGGAATGTAGGTGGCATTGCAACTTTTCAATTACTAACAGAAACCCCTTGGAAATTTGTAAATATTGGCGTAAACTACTCAACTCGTTCCTTGGAAGATTATGTAGAAACTCCTGGAAATAAAAATCTTACCTATACTATTCCCGCTACATCCGATGTGCTAACCTACAATGGTCATGCTTTTAATAGGTACGGGAATGTAAGTAAAACCAATATCGCAATCGGGGCTAATTATGACAATCAGATATATATAGGTGGTGGATTGAATTTTCATTCAGCAAAAATTGACCAATATGATACTGCTTCCTTTTATTCAGCAGTAAACAAAAGTGCAGATTATTACGACAAACAAGATACTCCCTATTCGGAAACATCAACAGGATTTTCTGCTAATATAGGAATCATAGGCAAGATTAGCCAAGAGTTTCGTTTGGGAGCAGCAATAGAAACTCCAACTTGGTTGACTATTAATAGAGTATATAATTATTATGCCGACCCTAATGATGGTACTGCTGCGGAAGATAGAAAACTAACTTCTCCCATGAAAGCTACATTGAGTGCTGCTGTAGTACCAACAAAAAACCTATCAGTAAATGTTGATTACACCATGGGTCTTGGTAAACCAAAATACAAAGTCTATGGCGGAGCAGAAACAGAAATGAATAATTTCTATAACACCTACTCCCAAAATACTTCTGAAATAAAAGTTGGAGCAGAATATAGAGTGAAAAGTTTCAGATTGCGAGGTGGATATGGCTACGAATCCAGTCCTTTGAAATCGGTAAGCCTAACTGAACTTTCTGTAAATGGTGGTTTGAGCAACCAAAACTACAGCAACTTGTTATTAGGAGAAAGAAAAACGCTAGGGCTAGGTTTAGGATATGATTTTGGCACTGTATTTTTGGATTTTTCTTACCAAAATGTGAATTCAGAATACAAAAATCCTTTCCTAAAAGGAGATGCAACATATAATGCAGGATATTTTTCTAGCAAATACATTGTAGAATATGATGGTTCTTTGGTTTCCAATGTGAAAAGAAATTTGAACAATTACTTTATAACCTTGGGCTGGAAGTTTTAATCAGTTCCAAAAAAATCAAAAGAAGTGGATTTATTAAAAGATAAGTCCACTTTTTTATTTGATTTTAAGCCTAATTCTATAGTTCAGTATATCAAAATATAATTTACCAAAAAAATAAGATTGCTGTATTTTTTATCAACAGTTACCATTATTGGGTAAAATATAAAATTAGCTTCCAACAGTCAATTTGTCTAAATTAAACATGAATAAAAAATATAGTGTAGAAAATTTTTAATATTTTTGTTTACTTTAAATTTTTTAAAATTATAAATTATATATATGAAAAAATCAATTCTTATTTTATCCGTATTGATAAGTACTGTTTCTTGTGCCCAAAAAGGTGATCCAAAAACAACTACCAATGTAGCAACACTTAATCCTGCTACCATGACCGATGATCAAAAAGTATCTTACTACCTAGGAATGAATGTTGCATCGAGTTTCAAAAATCAAGGACTGAATGTTGATCCGGAAATATTTGCACAAGCTTTCAAAGACGAACAAACCGGTGCAAAAAAACTTTTGGAGCCAGAAGGAATGAATGCTTTCATGATGGAGTTTTCAAAAAAAATGAGCGACAAAAAAATGGCAGAAGAAAAAGTTGCTGCCGAAGTTAATAAAAAGAAAAGCGATGAGTTTTTAGCAAAAAACAAACAAAACCCTTCCATAAAAACCACTGCTTCCGGACTTCAATATGAAGTAATAAAAGAAGGCGAAGGAAAAGAGCATCCAAAAGCAAGTGATATGGTAAAAGTATTATATACAGGGAAATTATTAGATGGAACAACCTTCGATTCTACAAGTAACCGAGGCAATCAACCTGCTGAATTCCCGTTGAATGGCGTGATAAAAGGTTGGACAGAAGGAATACAATTGATGACCAAAGGTGGAAAATACAAATTTTACATTCCTGCAGACCTAGCCTATGGAGACAAAGGAGCCGGAGGAGTAATCCCAGCGGGTTCTCTTTTGGTTTTTGATGTTGAATTGTTGGATTTTAACGCAGGTGCAACGCCTCCACCTCCACCAGCAACACCAGCACAAGTTACAAAAACAGCTCCTGCTAAAAAAGCAAGTCCTGCTAAAAAATAATTTCTTAATTATAGAAAAACAAAAGACTACCCGAAAAAATTGAGGGCACTGAAAAAGTCCTACCTAAAAAAAAAGACTGAAATTTATGGTCAAAACAGTTGAATTAAGGCTGTGAGAATTGGTTAAATGAATTTGAAAAATT
>JAFDZJ010000434.1 GCA_018266965.1 Bacteroidota bacterium | reverse complement strand
GGTAGCATAAAAAAACTTTTTACCGAAACCGATGATAAATGGATAGATACGGACAATGTTACTATTGAGTTTTTGGCAGATAACTCGTTTCTTTGGGCATCCGAAAGAGATGGAAACAGGCATCTGTATTGGTACAATGAAGATGGCTCTCTGAAAAAACAAGTAACAAAAGGCAATTGGGAGGTTACAGATTACTACGGATACAACCCAAAAACCAATGAAATTTTTGTACAAACCACAGAAAATGGAAGCACAAACAAAGTGGTTTCCAAAATAAATATTAACACAGGAAAATCCAAATTACTCTCCAATAAATCTGGCAATAATGCTGCAAATTTCAGTAAAAATTACAACTATTTTATAGAAACTTCTTCCAGTGCAACCCAACCATTTTCGTATGTTTTGAAAGATGAAGCAGGGAAAACACTTCAAGAATTACAGAACAACAACGAGCAATTGCAAAAACTGAACAAAGATAATTTTGTTTCCAAAGAATATTTTACAGTTCCCAATGAAGTAGGCGACCAAATGAATGCTTGGATTTTGAAACCTAAAAATTTCGATCCCAATAAGAAATATCCTTTGTTTATGTTTCAGTATTCTGGACCAGGTTCTCAACAAGTTAGCAATTCTTGGGATATTGGTAATACACTGTGGTTCAATCTTTTGGTACAGAAAGGATATGTTGTAGCTTGTGTAGATGGTAGAGGTACTGGTTTCAAAGGAACGAAATATAAAAAAGTAACTTATAAAAATCTAGGAAAATACGAAATAGAAGATCAAATTGCCGCAGCAAAATGGTTTGGAAAACAATCGTATATCAACAAAGATAGGATTGGTATTTTTGGTTGGAGCTTTGGAGGTTACATGGCTAGTCTTGCGATGACCAAAGGTGCAGATGTTTATAAAATTGGTATTGCAGTAGCTCCTGTTACCAATTGGAGATTTTATGACTCTGTCTATACCGAAAGATTTTTACTAACTCCACAAGAAAATCCAACTGGATATGATGACAATTCCCCAACTAATTTTGCTAAATTACTGAAAGGGAAATTTTTACTAATCCACGGAACTGCCGATGATAATGTACATTTTCAGAACTCTATGATTTTTTCTGAAGCTCTTATTCAACAGAAAAAACAATTCGATTTTATGGCTTATCCGGATAAAAACCACGGTATCTATGGAGGACAAACCCGACCTCAACTGTATCAAAAAATGACAGATTTTATTTTGGAAAATTTATAGAATTCGTCTGTAATTTAAAAAAAATCCTTACAAATAATTTTGCAAGGATTTTTTTTTTAAAAAGGTAATTTTATTTTCTCTGGTGGGAAAAAATCTTTGGAATAGGGGTCTTCCAAAAAACTCATTATCGGATTAGGGAACTTCAAAATATTATTTTTTGTAATTCCATATACCTCCCAGTAACCTGCAAGTACAGATGCAAACATATCCTCGTCCCAAAAACCAAAAATAGGTCTTTCAGTATTTTCTATAATTGCTAAAGATTGTATTGTTAATGAATTTTCAGATTTCTCTAATGAAAATTTTGGTTCGTATTGCAAAAGATAGTTGGCGTAATGAAATCTGGCATATAACTCTTCAAACTGAATTGGATGTAGAGTTGAATCCCCGATTTTATCCACTATTTCCTTGTGTTTTTCAGCTACAATTCCATTGTCCTGCAAACAAGCAATGATTGCAAAGTCTTTGGTAGCTAGTGAAAACATAAGATTGACGGTGTCATCTCTGTAATTCATTATATCATCGGAAAATTTGTGTCTTACAATTGTAATTTCCCAAGGAGTTTTCCCTACAAATTCGATAGGTGCAATTATCGATTGCAAAAATAGATGAAACAATCCAAATCTTTCTTTTAGAAATGGAGAAAGCGTATATTCTTTATTGTATTTTTGGCATCTCTTTTTTTCCATTTCTATTTCATGGTACAGCGTTCCATAGACAATTCTACCAATCCATAGATACAATTTCTTGCTTTCCAACGCTACAACACCATCATAACCGTTTTCAAAAGCATTTTTTATTTCGACATCTAAATTGTCAAAAGCTTTTTTTATAGGTTCGGAACAGGGTATTGACAAATCTTTATATTTCAATGATTTCAGTTTGTCCATCATTTCGAAATCATCATTATCGAAATTATATTTCTCCATGAACCAAGCTGGGAAAACGGTCATTTTTTCTGTTGTTTCTACACCGCTTAAAAAACAAATGTTGTCCTCAAAGGATAATTTTTGAAACGGATAGTATAGTGTATCTATTGTCATAATGATTGTAATGATAAAGTTGCAAAATTAAGTAATATCACTCGTTTGTAGGTGGAATATTATTTTAAATTACAAAGAAAAATATTATTTTTACACTATGAAACATCTTGTAATAATAGGGATGGTTATTCCGGAACCCCAATCTACTGCTGCGGGTAAAAGAATGTTGCAACTAATTGAGTTTTTTTTCCAAGAAAATTTCCGAATTTCTTTTCTCACTGCTGCCAATAATCTTGATTTTAGTGAGGATTTAGAAAAACTAAATGTCGAATTTCATAAGATTTTGGTTAATGATTCTTCTTTTGAAAAAACTATTCAAGAATTGAATCCAGATATTGTGTTGTTTGATAGGTTTGTTACCGAAGAGCAATTCGGTTGGAAAGTGGTAGAAAATTGTCCCAACGCAATAAGGATATTGGATACGGAAGATTTGCATTTTTTAAGAATTGCTAGAGAAAAATCCTTTAAAAAAAAATTGGATTGGACTGATGATTTGTTGCTGAATGATGTTTTCAAAAGAGAAATAGCAGCTATTGTCCGATGCGATTTGTCATTAATAATTTCCGAATTTGAGCTTCAATTATTGATGAATAAATTTAAAATCCCTGAAAATATATTAGTCTATTTTCCACTATTTGCTGAAATTTCAACAAAAAATAAATCGTTTGAAGAACGAAAAGATTTCATAAGTATTGGGAATTTTTTACACGAACCCAATTGGCAAACTGTTCTAAAACTAAAAGAAATTTGGCCGACTATAAAACTAAAATTACCAGAAGCTCAATTACTGATTTATGGAGCTTATGTAACTGAAAAAGCCAAGCAACTGCACAATGACAAACAAGGTTTTCTTATAATAGGAAGAGCCGATTCTGTAGAAATGGTTTTTGATGATGCCAAAGTATTACTAGCACCAATACCTTATGGAGCGGGGATAAAAGGTAAATTACT
>JAFDZJ010000433.1 GCA_018266965.1 Bacteroidota bacterium | reverse complement strand
GTATAACCAAAAGACAAATATTTGTTTTTTAGCCATTGTAGTGCATTGCTATTGGCAACGGAACCAGTTGTTTTTACACCTAAATTTTCTATATCTTGCAATAAAGTATTAATATTGGTTTGACTTACCATATTGGCTCTACTTTGGTAAGCCGAGATATAAGATTGAGCCACCATTTGTAAGGATACCAACAATACAATAACAGAAATTATTTTTTTTGAAAACATTGATAAATTGATTTGAAAAATAAAGCCATCGAAAAATCGACAGCTTTACAGTAGTTTAGTGAGTTATTATCCTTTGAATTTACCCATGGCAATAAATTTTTCTTGCCTTTGAGTTTCCAATTCTTCACCTGTAAACTTAGAAAAAGCTTTGATGTTTTGTAGGATAGATTGTTTTAAATTTTCATAAGCTACCTCTGGCTCGTAATGAGCACCTCCAAGAGGTTCTTCGATAATTCCATCGATAAATTTTTCATTCAAAGCATCTTGCGGAGTAAGTTTCAAGGCGTTTGCAGCATCTTCTTTATGATTCCAATTTCTCCATAATATCGATGAGCAGCTTTCTGGGGCAATCACAGTGTACCAAGTATTTTCCAACATATAAACTTTGTTTCCAACTCCTATTCCCAAAGCACCTCCACTTGCACCTTCTCCAATGATATAGCAAAAAATTGGGGTTTTCAGCATTGTCATCTCAAAAATATTTCTAGCAATAGCCTCTCCTTGTCCTCTTTCTTCGGCTTCTAATCCAGGATAAGCTCCAGGTGTATCTATAAACGAAATAACAGGAATATTGAATTTCTCTGCCAATTTCATCAACCTCAAAGCTTTTCTATAACCTTCGGGATTGGACATTCCGAATCTTCTGTGTTGTCTTTCTTTGGTTGTTCTTCCTTTTTGCGTTCCTATAATCATTACGGATTGTCCGTCAATTTTTGCCATTCCACCAATCATTGCTGGATCATCGGCATAATTTCTATCTCCATGCAATTCCAAAAAAGAATCCTTGTCCACTATACCATGTATGAAATCCAAAGTATATGGACGATCCGGATGTCTAGAAAGCTGTACTCTCTCCCAAGGACTCAGGTTTCCATAGATTTCTTTTTTCTTTTCTATAATTTTATCTTCTATTTGGCTACAGGCAAGTTTCACATCAACACCTGTATCTTCCCCTACCAAAGAGCAGGTTTGGTATTGCTCCATCAACTCTTCTATTGGTTTTTCAAAACTTAAATATTCCATTTTATTTTTTTTGATTTTTCAATCTTCAAATGTAAAAAAAATTATCAATAGGTTATTGAATATTCTTCAAAGCATTTGAAATTCTGTTTATACATTCTTCTTTTCCTAGTATTTCCATCATGTCTGGTACATCTGGACCTTTGAGTTCCCCTACCAAAGACAATCGTAGTGGCATCATTACTTTGCCCATTCCCACGGATTGTTCTTCTGATAATTGATGCAAACTTTCTTGAATGTTTTCTGCTGAAAACGGGTCTGTATTTTTTATTTTCTCTATTAATGAAGTAAGAATTGTTGGGGTATCCACATTCCAAGCTTTTTTTGAGGCTTTTTCATCATAGGTTGTTGGAGCTACAAAAAAGAATTTTCCACTTTCGAAAATATCTTTTGGGAAAGTAGCTCTTTCTTTCATCAATCGGACAATAGCCAATAATTTTTCTCTATTTTCATCAGCAATTTCTGGTCTGGAATTTATCAATAATGCCACCACTTCTTCATCAGTTTTCTTTTGAAGATATTGGTGGTTGAACCATTCGGCTTTTTCTTTGGAAAATCTTGCACCTGCTTTGTGTACCTTGTACAGATCGAACTCTTTGGTCATTTCTTCCAATGAGAGGATTTCTTTATCATTTGCAGGACTCCAACCTAATAATGCCAAGAAATTCACAAATGCTTCTGGCAAATATCCCTCCTCTCTATATCCTTTGGAAACTACTCCTGTAATTGGATCTTTGAAATCCAATGGAAATACCGGGAATCCAAATTTGTCGCCATCTCTTTTGCTTAATTTTCCTTTACCTTCGGGTTTTAAAATAAGTGAAAGGTGAGCGAATTCCGGTGCTTCCCAACCCATGGCTTCATACAGTAATATATGCAAACCCATGGAAGGTAACCATTCTTCGCCACGGATAACATGTGAAATTTTCATTTCGTGGTCATCGATAATATTGGCAAAATGATAAGTTGGCATTCCATCGTTTTTCACCAAAACTTTATCGTCCAAGGTATTTGTGTTCACGGAGAATTTCCCTCTTATAATATCTTCCAAATTCAAGACTCTATCAAAAGGCATTTTGAACCTTACCACAAAAGGAGTCTTTTTTTCTAAAAGTTCCTGAACTTCTTTTTCTGATAACGAAATACTATTTTTCAGGTATCCTCTTGTTTTATTGTCATAAGAAAAAACTTCTCCTTTGGCTTCGTATTCGTTTCGGATGGATTCCAATTCTTCCGCAGTATCAAAGGCAATATATGCGAAATCTGTTTTCAAAATTTCTTCGGTATATTGATCATATATCGCTCTTCTCTCACTCTGTCTGTATGGACCATAAGGACCACCGTGTTTTGGACTTTCGTCCGGGACAATCCCACACCATTCCAGAGCTTCCATGATATACTCTTCTGCTCCGGGTACAAATCTTGTGGTATCGGTATCTTCTATTCTTAAGACAAAATCTCCACCTGTATTTTTAGCAAAAAGATAATCATAAAGTGCGGTTCTTGCTCCGCCTAGGTGTAGAGGTCCTGTTGGACTGGGTGCAAATCGCACTCTTACTTTACTCATTGGAAGTATAATTTTAAAAGTGCAAATTTAAACAAAATGACTAGTTGTAGTCTTTAAAAAAAACATTATTTTTGCAAAAAATCAAATATAATGTTAGAAATAGGAGAAAGACCGTGGGGAAAATATTTCGTGTTAGCAGATGAACCTCACTACAAGCTAAAAAGAATTGAAGTAAATCCTGGACAAAAACTATCCTACCAGTACCACTACAAAAGACAAGAGCAATGGACAGTGATAGAAGGTGATGCAACTATAGTGCTGGAAGGAAAAGAAATTTCCTTGAAATATGGAGAAAGTATTTTTATCCCACTAGGAGCGAAACATAGAATGATGAATCTTTCCGACAAACCTGTAGTCTTTATAGAAGTACAAACAGGAACTTATTTCGGAGAAGATGATATTGTAAGATTGGACGACGAGTACGACAGAAGTTAAAGTAAGAATACCAAAAAAGCTACACTAAAAAGTGTAGCTTTTTTTAGTTTTCATATAATTGTCATTTTTTTTTCAGTTAATGGAAAAATTTAAATAGAAAGAGTCTTGGAAAATTCCAAAACTCTTTTATCTATAAATTTGAAAAAGTATTATCTCCCCAAAACTCTTTTCACAGCTTCTACCACAGCAGTAGAGTCTATTTTGTATTTTTTCATAAGTTCGTCCGGAGTAGCACTTTCCCCAAAGGTGTCATTAACCGCTACAAATTCTTGTCTAGTTGGTCTTTTCCTTGCTAGCATACCAGCAATAGATTCGCCTAAACCTCCTAAATAATTATGCTCTTCGGCGGTAACAATTTTACCTGTTTTTTCTACTGATTTCAGTATGATTTCCTCGTCCAAAGGTTTGATGGTGTGTATATTGATAACTTCGCAAGAAATCCCTTCTTTTTCCAGTAAATCAGCTGCTACCAAAGACTCCCAAACCAAGTGTCCGGTAGCTACAATAGTTACATCTTTACCCTCTTGCAACAATATTCCTTTTCCAATTTCGAAAGGCATATTTTCTGGGATAAATACTGGTACAGTTGGTCTTCCGAATCTAAGATACACGGGACCTTCGTAGTCTGCAATAGCCAATGTTGCAGCTTTGGTTTGGTTGTAATCGCAAGGGTTGATAACTACCATACCTGGAAGCATTTTCATCAATCCAATATCTTCTAGTGTTTGGTGGGTAGCACCATCTTCTCCCAGGGTTAGTCCAGCATGAGAAGCACAAATTTTCACATTTTTTCCAGAGTAGGCAACGGATTGTCGGATTTGGTCATAGACTCTACAAGTAGAGAAGTTGGCAAAAGTACCTGTGAAAGGAATTTTACCAGCGGTTGCTAATCCTGCTGCAATACCAATCATATTGGCTTCGGCAATACCGGTTTGTACAAATCTTTCAGGAGCTTTTTCTATGAATTTTTCCATTTTCAATGACCCAATAAGGTCAGCACAAAGTGCAACAACATTTGGGTTTTTGTCTGCTAATTCGGCAAGTCCCGCTCCAAATCCGCTTCTAGTATCTTTTTTTTCTGTATAGGTATATTTCATTTTTCTTTTTTAATAATGGTTAATAAAATTTGATTTTTTTAAAGTAAATTCAAATTTTAAATTTAATAATCGGAAACTTCGTCCAATTGTAATTGTCCCAATGCGTTGGCTAGTTGTTCGGCATTTGGAGCTTTTCCGTGCCAAGCATGAGTACCCATCATGAAATCTACTCCATTCCCCATTTCTGTATGCAAGATAATAGCAATAGGTTTTCCTTGACCTGTTTTGGATTTTGCATTTTCAAGAATTGAAATTACAGATTCCATATCATTACCTTTTTTCTCTTCCAAAACTTCCCAGCCAAAAGCTTCGAGTTTGGCTTTCAAATCTCCTAGGGAAAGTACATCGTCCACATCTCCATCTATTTGTCTGTTGTTGTAATCTATGGTCGAAATTATATTATCCACTTTGTTATGAGCGGCAAACATCAAGGCTTCCCAAATTTGTCCTTCTTGCAATTCGCCATCACCATGAAGTGTAAAAACTAAATTCTTATCGCCATTCATTTTTTTCGCCAAAGCAGTTCCAATGGCAACAGAAAGTCCTTGTCCCAATGAACCAGAAGCAATACGAATACCTGGCAAACCTTCGTGAGTAGTTGGATGTCCCTGCAATCTAGAATTTAGTTTTCTGAATGTATTAAGTTCTTCAATTGGGAAAAATCCGTTTCTGGCAAGTGTAGAATAGAATACCGGAGAAATATGACCATTGGAAAGGAAAAACAAGTCTTCATTTTTTCCTTCCATAGAGAAAGGCAATTTGTAATCCATGATTTTGCCATAGAGAGCTACAAAATACTCTACACAACCAAGGCTTCCACCCGGATGTCCCGAATTGACCGCAGCTACCATTCTCAAAATATCTCTTCTTACTTGCGTGGAAAGAGATTTTAGCTCATTAATACTTTTACTCATTATTTTTTTGATTTATTGTTTGCAAATTTAAGGTATTTATATCTTTTGAAGAAATGGAGAGTGAAGTATTTTAACCTATTAAATCTTTGCTAATCAAATAGTAAAAGTAAAATACAATAATTAGAAATGTTAAAAATTCAAAAATTAATTAAGTATAATTCAAAAAAATAATATTTGGCACAGTTTTTTTATAATACAAAATGTCAAATTAAAATAATAATTTAAAATAAAAATAAAATGAAAACAATATTCTTAATAGCAGCTTTGGGAATGGCAACAACAGCTTTCTCTCAATATTATCCAAATAATTCTGGTAATATGCCTCCGCCACAACAGTATCCTAATAATGGTTATGGAAATAACAATTATGGAAACAATGGTTATGGCAATAATGGTTACGGAAATAATGGTTACAACAATGGTTACGGAAATAATGGCTATGGAAATAATGGCTATGGAAATAACCAATATAACAACTATGATTTCTACGATGACAGTTTTTATAACTATGCTTATAATAATTTTCCACAAGATTATTATTACAACTACCCAACAGATTACTATTCTACTGCGTACTACAATAGTTTCTACAACGATTATAGAAGAAGTATCATTGGTATCAATTGGAATAACTTTTTTATCCAATTTAGCTTGAATCCTATCCAAATTCAACAGATAAATATTATTAACAATAGGTTTATGAACTTCAATGCTTGGTATTCTTACTACGGTATGAACCCGAACAGATGGTACTATGACAGATATTATATGTTGCAAAGAATTATGGGTCCAAGTATATTTTTATCCTTTCAGAACACTTATTACAACGGTATGAACCCTATGATTTATTTCCAAAATTACAATGTTTCTTATTACAGAGTTCATTACAATGTAATGCCGAAATACAGAAATGTACCTATCAGTAATTATTTTGTTAAAAAAGATAGATTTTTTGTAGATAATCCTAGGTATTCCGGTTTTAGAAATGGTCAAAATATAACGACATCTTCCCACAAAGAAAGTGGCAGTTTGAGAAATAATTTTTGGGCTTTACCATCTGAAAATGGAAAAGGATTAAGAGGAGAATCCACTCTACAAAGTGGTAATTCCGGCAAAGCAGGATTTAGAGAAAATACAACTACTACTGGTAATATTTCCACTGGTAATAGCGGATTCCGAAATGATGGATTTAGGAATAATAGTACTCCTACTGGAGAAGTTTCCGCAAATAATAATGGAGGTTTCCGAAATGATGGTTTCCGAAACAATACAACTACCAATGGTGTAATTTCTGCAAATACAGATGGGGTAAGAAATGGTGGTTTCCGAAACAATGCGACTGTAAACGGAGAAGTACCTACCAATAGTGGAATCAGAAATGGAGGTTTCAGAGGTGGTTCCGAAGCTAGTCCTAGCCCTAGAATAGAAAGAGATAACAGTAGTTTCCGTATGGAAAGTCCAAGAAACGCTCCTAGTATAGAAAGGTCCAGTGGAGGTTTCCGAGGCGGAAATGATGGTGGTGGTTTCCGAAGCGAAGGAAGAAGTAGCTCATCTGGACAATCTTCTTCCGGAAGAAGTGGAGGTGGTTTTAGATAAAACTTTCAATTTCCTAACTAAATAAAAAATTGCTCATCAATTGGGCAATTTTTTTGTTTTAATGAATATCGGAATGGGTAGATTAATTTTTATATTTCAATGAAAATCAACAGTTCGCCAGATTGATAATCGATGGTAACAATTTCTTCTGTAGCAAGATTTCTGATACCCATTTTTGTGTGTAAGGACAAATTATTATTTTTTATTTCCCATTGCAAACCTTTGGTAGTAATACCGTTGCAACTAGGAAAAGGGTAGAGGGAAATATTTTTCCCAAAAACATTATTCAAAACAATATTGTTATTGGTGAAAAAGTAGGTTGAAAATTCATCAAAAAAAGAAATTTTCATTTTGGATTTCATTTTTAGAGCTACGAAAAGATTTCCCAAATACTGATCCATTTCGCCACCACTAGCACCAAAGACATCGACTTCCGAATATCCTCTTTCCGATATTATTTCTAATGCTTTTTCAAAATCGGTTTTATCTTGATCGGGTGTAAAGATAAATCTAACTTCTTTGTGAAATTTCTCTCCAATGTACGAGTCAAAATCTCCGGAAACAAAATCCAATTGATGAAGTGGAAACTGCAAAAGTTCCAAATAATGAAAAGCACCATCTGTACAGGCAATTAACCCATAATTTCCCAAGTCGGGAATGGATTTAGGAGGATTTCCATTGATGAATAAAAGAGCTTTTTTCAATTGAAAAATTATCGATGATTAGGATTCCAAAATTCTTCTTCCTCGTTTTGGTTTTTGGAAACGAGTCGTCCCAATACAAACAGGTAATCCGACAATCTGTTGAGGTATTTTACCAATTCCGGTCTTGTTTCTTCAGTTTCGTTTAGGAAAACTAATGCTCTCTCTGCTCTTCTACAAACCGTTCTGGCGACATGTAAAGCTGTTGCAGCTTTTCCGCCTCCGGGAAGGATAAAATATTGCAAAGGTTCCAGTTGGGTTTCCATATTGTCCATCCAAACTTCGAGTTCTTCGATTTCCTTTTCAGAAATTACCAATGGTAGCCTAGGTTTTCCATTGGCTAAAAATAATTTGTCCACTGGTGTAGCAGATTCCGAACCGACTGTAAAAAGGTCAAATTGAATTTTTTTCAGTTGTTCCACAAGTTCTATGTTTTCAATTTGGCTTTTTGCAACGCCTATAAAAGCATTCAGTTCGTCAATTGTACCATAAGCCTCTACTCTGGCAGAAGCTTTGGAAATCCTAGTTCCTCCATAGAGCGATGTCTGTCCTTTGTCGCCTGTTTTTGTATATATTTTCATGTTTAGTAGGAGTTTAGCAATTACCCTTCAAAGGAATAAATTGAAATATATTCTAGCTTTTCCAATGATTTGTTTTTTGCTAAATTTTCAATTTCGTCCATAGAATTATTACTTGTTATTTCTATTTTTTTTAATAAAAAGGAATTGTATTTGGTCTTGTCGATTTCAGTTGCAAATAGATTTTCGATTTCAGAATGTGCTAATGATGCAAAACCGACTTCATCAAAACCATAAAGCAATTTCAAATCGGAAGTGTTTTCAAAATGTTCATTAACAAAATTTTGAAAATCCAATTTAGCATCAAAATTTCCAGCCCAAATTTCATAAACAAAATGTTTTTTCTTGGGTTTGTTCAGTATATCTTGATAGACGAAATTTTCTCCCAAATACGCCTCTCTTACTTGTGGGTCATTTGCCAAATCCTTTGGTTTTCCTTCTTTCAGTATCCTTCCTTCAAACATTATATATGTTTTGTGGGTAATTGCCAATGTCTGTTGAACATTGTGGTCGGTAATCAATATCCCGATATTTTTATCGGTTAGGCTTCTTACGATTTTTTGAATGTCTTCCACAGCAATAGGATCCACACCTGCAAAAGGTTCGTCTAATAATATGAAACTGGGATCAGTTGCCAAACATCTTGCGATTTCAGTCCTTCTTCTTTCGCCTCCGGAAAGTAGATCCCCACGATTTTTCCTAACATGTTGCAAGGAAAATTCTTCGATGAGTTCTTCGCATTTCAGTTGCTGTTCTCTCTTGGAGAGTTTGGTAAGTTGCAATACGCCCATAATATTTTCCTCTACACTTAGTTTTCTGAAAACAGAAGCCTCTTGTGCTAGGTATCCAATACCTTTTTGAGCCCGTCTGTACATGGCATCATGGGTGATTTCCTTATTGTCCAAAAATATCTTTCCGGAAGTGGGTTTTACAAGACCTACAATCATATAAAATGAAGTAGTTTTACCAGCTCCATTAGGACCCAAAAGTCCAACAATTTCGCCTTGCGAAACTTCAACCGAAACACCTTTTACGACTTTTTTAGGACCGTATTCTTTTATTAAATTTTCTCCTCTCAATATCATAAAGGCAAAGATAATTATTTAGAATTTCTTTATTATAATTCTTGGATATTATTTTAAATTTAATATTCATTAACCCGAAATTTACTTTTAATATCCTACTTTTGTGGAAGAAAAAAATTGTAATATTATGTTCAGAAAAATTGGTATTATTGCCATTACCTTGTTATCCGTAGCTACTTTTGCCCAAAAAAAACAAGAAGTTCCAAGGCCTAAACTAGTTGTAGGTTTGGTTATAGACCAAATGCGTTGGGATTACTTGTATCGCTATTATTCTAAATTTGAAAATGGTGGTTTCAAAAGATTATTAAATGACGGTTACTCTCTCAACAATGTAACCATCAATTATGTACCTACTGTTACAGCTATTGGTCATACTTCCATCTATACCGGTTCTGTTCCATCTATACATGGTATTGCAGGAAATGATTGGATGGACAAGTTATCCGGAAAAAATACTTATTGTACTGCAGATGAAACCGTACAACCTGTTGGCACAACAGACAACAAGGTAGGAAAACACTCTCCAAGAAATCTTTGGAGTACAACCGTTACCGACCAATTGAGGTTGGCTACTAATTTCCAATCCAAGGTAATAGGAGTTTCTTTGAAAGATAGAGCTTCCATTTTACCAGCGGGACACAATCCTACAGGAGCTTTTTGGTTTGATGACACCAGTGGGAATTTTGTTACCAGTAGCTATTATATGCAGGATTTACCGCAATGGATAAAAGAGTTTAACAACCAAAAAATTCCTGAAAAATTAGTTGCAAATGGCTGGAATACGCTTTTGCCTATTAACGAATACACCGAAAGTTCGCCAGACAATTCTCCTTGGGAAGGATTGTTAGGTTCGGCAAAAACACCAACTTTCCCTTATAATAATTTGGCTCAAGATTATCAAAAAAAGAAAGGAGAAATTCGATATACTCCTTTTGGAAATACGCTTACTTTGCAATTGGCACAAGCATCTGTATTGGGCGAAAAATTAGGACAAGACGAGATTACAGATTTCCTAGCTATCAACATAGCATCTACCGATTATGGTGGACACAAATTTGGTCCTAACGCTATAGAAGTCGAAGATATCTATTTGAGATTGGATAAGGATTTGGCAAGTTTTTTTAAATTTTTAGATGATAAAGTTGGTAAAAATAAATATACCGTTTTTCTTTCAGCTGATCATGGTGGTGCACATTCGGTAGGATTTTTAGAAGAACATAAGATACCAACAGGTTTTTTTGAAGAAGACATGAAAAAAATGATGAATACCAAATTGAAAGAAAAATTTGGAGTAGAAAGCATCGTAAATTCGGCACAGAATTATCAAATTTATTTTGATAGAAAAGTACTAGCAGACAATAATTTGGAATTGGATAAAGTGAAAGAATTTGCCATTTCGGAATTAAATAAAAATCAAGACTATCTTTATATTGTTGATGCCGATGAGGTAGAAGAAGCTACAATACCTAAATTGATAAAGGAAAGAATCATCAACGGACTCAACAGGACTAGGAGTGGAGATATACAGATTATTACGAAGGATAATTTCCTGCCTACTTATGCCAAAACAGGAACTTCTCATAGTGTTTGGAATTCGTATGATGCACACATTCCGTTGATATTTATGGGTTGGGGAATACAAAAAGGAGAAAGCAACAGGGAATATCACATGACGGATATTTCTCCCACAATCTGCTCACTGCTGAAAATACAGTTTCCTAGTGGAAATATTGGAAATCCAATTGTGGAAGTAATTGGTAAGTAACAAAAAAAACGCACTACAACAGTGCGTTTTTTTGTAAATATCTCTGAAAATTCCTACTGATACTGATACAGTCCGTACAGAATTTCTTTCATTTTGCTGCCGTTTATTTCGACAGGTTTGTAAGCGGTGTTGATTTTGTATATTGCCACGGTAATCTCCGATTTCAGCTTGGTGTATTCTATTGGCAACTTGCTTTCGCATAGTTTTTGAAGTTTAAGATTTACTTGTATTAATCGCAAAGACGCAAAAGTTGGGTAATTGCTTTCGGGAATTATTTGCTCTAATTACCAAGTAGTTATTTCAGTCGTTTGTAGAAAAATCTGCCGGGACAGCGTTTTCGCTAGTACTTGCCGAATTGCAAATCCCCAAACCTCCCGCACAACTTCGCCCCCGCAAATCCAAATTTCTCTCCACCGTAGTTTGGGCATAAAACAACCTATGCAATAGCAATGCTATTGTGAGAATGATTGGTTTTATTGAAATTGATGTTTGAATATCTACACTTTTATTAATTTAAAAGTGTAGATAAATAATTTATTAACTAACCTTGAGTGAAAATTACAAAAAAAGCCCAAAATATAAAAAGTAAAATAGATGAAAAAAGAAGTAGTCCTTCTTTTGAAAATTGATTTTTAAAGTTTTTCACATCCCTCCTCCTATATTTATTATACATTATTATAACTAATAGTCCTAATAAAGTTGTAATTACGCAAATTATTAAAAAATTTAATTGCATATTATTTATATTTATATTTCATTTTCCCTGTATTTGGTTGGCGTATAGGTGTTGTTTAGTTTTTGTTTCTTTCGTACTGTGCATTACAAAATACCACAGACAACCAACAAAACCTCTATTTTATCTACTGCCTCCCAAATGTGGGTTTGTTTTTTTAACACATTGGTTATTATT
>JAFDZJ010000432.1 GCA_018266965.1 Bacteroidota bacterium | reverse complement strand
TTTTGCCCATAGGACATTTAGCTACATGTTATTCAAAACAAAAAAAAGAAAAGCGTATAAGTTTATAGAAGAAGGAGAAGGACAACCAATTGTGCTTCTACAAGGACTAATGGGTGGATTGAGTAATTTCACTCAATTAATTGATTTTTTTTCTGCAAAAGGTTATAAAGTTTATTTTCCCGAACTCCCTATCTATGACTTGTCAATACTAAACACCAACCTGTCCAGTTTGGCAAAATTTGTTGCTGGATTTATAGAAGAAGAGGTGAAACAACCCGCCATAATAGTAGGAAATTCCATGGGAGGTCATGTAGGGCTAATCCTTACACTTTCCAGGCCGGAATTGGTAAAATCATTGGTGCTTACAGGAAGTTCTGGATTGTATGAGAGAAGTTTTGGCGATAGTTTTCCTAGAAAAAACGACAAAGACTACATCCGTAAAAAGGCAGAAGAAGTTTTCTACGACCCAAAAGTAGCAACAGAAGAATTGGTAGATGAAGTCTTTTCGGTGGTTAATGACCGAGGAAAAGGAATAAAAACCGTGATGCTGGCAAGAAGTGCCATAAAACATAATATGGAAAAAGATTTGCACAAAATATCTGTTCCTACTTGTATTATCTGGGGCAAACAAGACAATGTTACGCCACCGGAAGTTGCCATAGAAATGGATAGGCTTATCCCAAATTCCGAGCTTCACTGGATAGACAAATGTGGACACGCTGCAATGATGGAAAAACCACAGGAATTCAATGAATTTCTTTATCAATTTGTAAAAAAACAATTATAATTTCACAATACCTCGATGAGGTATTTTTTTTTAAAAAAATAAATTCATGGTCATAAAAACAGTAGAATTTGTAAAAAGTTCCGAGAAATGGCAAAACTGCCCAGAACCGACTCTTGCAGAATATGCTTTTATTGGACGATCCAATGTGGGGAAATCTTCACTCATCAATGCTATGATGAACAGAAAAGATTTAGCAAAAACCTCTCAAACACCTGGAAAGACACAGCTTATCAATCATTTTATAGTCAATGAGAAATGGTATCTCACCGATCTCCCGGGATATGGATATGCAAAAGTGTCCAAAGTCCAAAGAAAAGATTTTGAAAAATTAATAACCAACTATATTCTCAATAGAAAAAACTTGGTCAATCTTTTTGTTTTGGTTGATGCCAGACATAATCCACAAAAAATAGATTTGGAATTCATGGAATGGTGTGGAGAAAGTGGTGTCCCTTTTTCTATTGTATTTACAAAAGCAGATAAGTTGAAAACCAGTGTATTAACAAAAAACATTGAGGAATATAAAAATGAATTATTGAAATTTTGGGAAGAACTTCCACAATGTTTTGTAACATCGGCAGAAAAAAAAGAAGGTTGCGATGACATTCTACAATTGATTGAGGATACCAACACTTTTTTAGAAAAAAATAAAGTGAAATTTGAAAATTAATAAATGCAAAATATCCATTGGGAAATAAAAAAATTTTCCGAGCTAGATAGCTCAGAATTGTATGCCCTGTTGAAAGCCAGAGTCGATGTTTTTGTAGTAGAACAAAATAGTCCCTATCCGGATTTGGACTACAAAGATCAATTTGCAATACATATCTGGTGCGAAGACAACAACGAAATAATGGCATATTGCAGAGTGTTCCCTGAAAATATTAAATACAATGAAGCTTCAATAGGCAGGGTGCTAACCACCAAGAAACACAGAGGAAAGCAACTAGGAAAACAATTAGTGGAAAAGGCAATTTCTGTTATCGAGAACGAATATAAGACTAGTGAAATCCGTATTTCTGCACAAGATTATCTCTTGAAATTTTACAGTGAATTTGGCTTTGTTGCGACTTCTAAAAAATATTTGGAAGACGGTTTGCCCCATACAGAAATGATAAGAAAATAATTTTCCAATATATTAGTTGACCCAAATATCCCCTTTTTCTATCGGATTATTGTGTGCAGAAACAAATTTTCTGAACCTTTCTACTCTATACTTGTCGCTATCTCTTTTGGTAATTTCAACCCCATTAAAAACTGCTATTCCAAAAATTTCACTATTGGAAGTGTTATAGGGTATTGTTGGATCCAAAAATAGCTTCTTTTTGTATTTGATTTCGTTTTCTTTCGAGCCAAAATCCGTAGCGTATCTATTGGAAATTGATTTTATCTTTCCGATTTTTTCAATATTCGTTGCTTTGAAGTGATACTCTCCATCGCTAGATTTCACTTCCAAAATCAACCCCGGCAATCCGTGAAACTTGTATGGACCATCTGGAAAAGATATTTGATTGGTGTACCACGCTTCCCAATCTCTCCCTCCGAATGTTATTACAGCTTTGCTACATGGATAGGATAATACTTGTTTTTGCTCTTTCAACAATTTCCAAGTAGTTGGAAATTTGTAATTCAAGCTGAAAAGATTAGTAGAAATAGTTTCCATTTTCTGAAATTTATTATTATTGAAATCCTTAAAAACAACTGCATTGAAGGCGGAATCTCCTAAATCCAATGAACTAAAATTAGATTTTTTTTCACTGAAATCTATTCCTTGTAAAAATTTTTCTTTTATGGTAAGGGTGTCCTCTATCTTGGGTTGATACTTCAATTCATAGGTTATCTGCAATGCCTGACTAACAAAACTCTGACTGGGAAATAGCAGAATAAATCCAAATAATAGATAATTCAATTTTTTCATTCTAATTTTATTTTTTTTTGAATTTAATGAAAATATAAAGGAAAGAACACAAAAAGCCAAAGTTCATTCTTCGGCTTTTAGCGTATTGTTTTTTTTAAATCTTACAAATCGAATGATGCTCCGAAAGTAAAATTGAATTGATTGTTGAGATTGCTAAACAATTTGGTATTGTCATTGAATTTTGCAAATGGAAATTGTATTTCCGAAAACAATCCAAATCCTTTGTCAAAGAAATATCTTGCTCCGATATGTCCTCCGAAATTCCTAAGTCCTAAATCCAACCCAGGGTAGATGTCGATATTGGAGGGTAATTTCATCACAGAACCCAAATTAGCATTGAATCTTACTTTAGCATCGAATCTGTCGCCAAACTCTGGTTTTATTCCTGCAATTTCATCAACACCTAGCAAGTAGCTCATTTGTCCTCCGATAGAGAAGCTCTCGCCCAAACCATAGTCTAATCCAGCAAAAATACCTGTACCTCCTTTTTGGAAGTTGGCGGCCAACTGTCCTTTTACATCTCCTTTTCCTTTGTATGCGGTAGTTTGAGCTGTCATTAATCCAAAAGCACCCAAAGCAAGTGCGAATACTATTTTTTTCATATTTTGATATTTTTAAAATTAAAACTCTGCAAAGATATGGTTTTTGATTGTTTTAAAAAAAATGTTGGCTAAACAGGGTGAATTTTATTTTGATGTGCTGAACTATAAAATGAGGGTTAATCTGAAAATAAAAAAGTCTATATTTCTTATACTATTATTATGTCGTATTGATTTTTTGATTTTCAACTTTATAATTTCGGTTATTGCATTGTTTTTGATATTGATACTATTACAAATCTTGTTCTTTTGCCTTGAAAACGAAGTTTCGGCGTAGCCAAACAAAAGAACCAAAAATTCAAGACTTGGAATCAGAAGCTAAAAAATAAAATAAAAATCTAAAATTTCCAAACTCGCCCCAATGCTTTATCCGTCGCTTGCCCAAACACTGGAAATTTGTTAACGATTTTTATATCATTTTTCTTAACGCTTCTGCTTCCGAAGTCCTTTAAAATACCTTGAAACTTTTAAACATGTTAAAATTTTGATTGAGATAACCTAGCTTATCAAAATAAAATATGCCTCATCATGCCAAAAAAAAACAGTTTTCAAAAAAAATGAAAACTGTCTTCTCTCAAAAAAAAATCGTTGTTGGTCTATCGTAGTCTATCTACAGATTTTACGAGCTTTTCGTCCCTACGAATGAATACATTCGCTATAAGCAAACAAATGATTGCCAAGGCTGGGAAGAAAGGCTCAATACCCTTCTCAGGAAAAGAAATTCCTCCGGATAAATTGAGTAGCCAGTAAGACAATAGTCCGATCAACAAAGCGTTTATAATCATACTGATATTGTTCAGCAAGATTTGTCTTTTTCTATTTTTATAATTCAAAATGCTAAAAACACCAATCAAAACCAATAGTAGATTAGAAATGTTTATGATGGGAAACTTGTCCATAATCACGACATCTTGTGAAGTTACAAACAAGGCAACAGCACACAGTACACTTAATATCAGCCAAATGGTTTGTATTCTTTGTAGCATTATTTAATTTAAAAAATCTGGACAAAAATAGTATTTTTTTTGTGTGTTTCAAAAAATAATGTAGATTTGCAGTCATAAATTATTCAAAAAATAGAATAAAGTCGCCTGATTTTATTCAATTCATAAAAAATCTTCATTACAAATTGCTTTACGCACCTCAATTTTATGTACAACATTGAACTCTTAAGGTCTAAATCCGACATGGAGATAGCCTCATTATTAAAGGGTTTGGGTCTAAAAGTAGCTAAAGTTTCTAGCGAAAACGACAAAATATTTGCCATTTTAGATTACCAAGCCACAGAACCAAAGGTAGTTAAAGATTATTTCAACACTCACGAAAAACCCGAGGTTATAGAAAAATCCACACAGATAGCAAAACCAAAACCCAAAAGGACAAAGGCTGCTCCAAAGCCAAAAGCTACCAAAGAAACAACCGAGGTTACAGATACTGTCCAAATCGAAAAAGTTGAAAAACAAGTAGAAACAGTCGATACCTCAAATACAATTTCTCCACCACTTGAGAATAAAGAGAAAACTATCCCTCAACAATCAACAGAAGTTTCCAATCCTCCAAAAAAGAAGAGAACCAGGATTAGTCCTACTAGTAATGCTTCGGAAACCGAAACAGAAAGCGTTGAGCCAACAAAACAGGAGGTTATTATTTCGGACAGTGCAGAAACAGTAGAAGAAACAACACCCAAACAACATTTACCTAAAAAAAATAACCAACGCAACAAGGAAAATCAACCAAAAAACCAACCTACTTCCAACGATTCCAACAACGAAAGCAAAACAGAAGTAGAGCCGAAAAAAGAATTCAATTTTGATGGAATGGTTACCATAGAAGGAGTTTTGGAAATATTGCCTGACAACTATGGTTTTCTCCGTTCGCCTGATTTTTCCTACATTTCTTCTCCAGATGATGTATATGTTTCCAATCATCAAATAAGAAATTTCGGACTAAAAACCGGTGATACCGTAAAAGGAATTGTTAGGTTACCCAAAGAAGGCGAAAAATATTTTTCATTACTCAATCCAACCGAAGTCAATGGTAGAGACATGGCTTTTATAAAAGACAGAGTATCTTTTGAAAACCTTACACCTTTATTTCCTCAAGAAAAATTCAACCTCGCAGGAAATGGCTCTACAAAATCTACTAGAATTGTAGATTTATTTGCACCGATAGGAAAAGGACAAAGAGCAATGATTGTGGCACAACCAAAAACTGGTAAGACAATGTTGCTAAAAGATATTGCCAATGCTATTTCCTCCAATCATCCGGAAGCTTATATGATGGTTCTTTTGATAGACGAAAGACCAGAAGAAGTTACAGATATGGAAAGATCTGTAAATGCAGAAGTGATAGCCTCAACTTTTGACGAGGCTGCTGACAAGCATGTAAAAGTTGCCAACCTGGTCCTAGCCAAAGCACAAAGATTGGTAGAATGTGGACATGATGTTGTCATTCTTTTGGACTCTATTACCAGACTTGCAAGGGCTTATAACACTGTAACTCCAGCATCTGGAAAAATACTTTCCGGTGGTGTTGATGCAAATGCACTACATAAACCAAAAAGATTTTTTGGTGCTGCCAGAAAAATAGAAGGTGGCGGTTCTCTCACAATTATTGCAACAGCACTGATAGACACAGGCTCTAAAATGGATGAAGTGATTTTTGAGGAATTTAAAGGAACTGGAAACATGGAACTTCAACTGGACAGAAAAATTGCCAACAAAAGAATATATCCTGCGATAGATTTGGTAGCTTCTAGCACCAGAAGAGACGACTTACTTTTGGATCCAAATACCCAACAAAGAATGTGGATTCTCCGCAAATACCTCTCCGAAATGAATCCTTTGGAGGCAATGGAATTTGTGGACAAAAGTATTAGAACCACTTTAAGCAATGAAGAATTTTTGATGAGTATGAACAAATAAAATATTTCGCACTCAATATTGCAATTCACACAATTAAAAAAGCATTAACAATAGCTATTGTTAATGCTTTTTTATTTAAGAATAATAAGAATTTTATTTGGCAAAATTATATTTCAATCCAAAATTCAACAGATTGTTGTCTGGCGAAACTGGAAAAAATGAGTTATCACCATTTCTATCATTTCCCAAAACATAAGCCTCATAGTCCATATAAACACAAACTTTATCAGACAAAAAATAATTAAACCCAATTCCTGAATTTATATTTCCATAAAATTTTGAAAAGTCCGTTTTGTCATTGGGACCAAAATAATAATTACTTTTAAGTTCTTGGTTCATAGCAAATCCTAATTTAAGATTACCATTAAAATTATGAAAAATCCTGTATTTCCAAACGAGATTAACAGGAATTGAAACTACCGAACCATCAAAATACCGATAACTATCCAGTATTCCTGTTTCAAAATATTTTATCCTACCACTTACCGACCAATTTTTTGCGAAGTAATACTCTGCCAGTAACCCTCCTTGTAAAGCCGTCATTCTGCTTGGGTGTACAGTTGTTTTTTCATTCAGCCCAATTTCTGCCCCAAAATACCATTTCCCTTTTGGATTTACAATTTCTTTGGATTGAGAAAAAAAACTAATCGGAAATAAAAAAGTAAAAAACAACACCAACATTGTATAGTTTTTCTTATTAAAAACATTCATAATATTCAGATTTGATGAGTAAAAGTAATAATTTATCTGATATGGTGAGTTTAGATTGGCAAAAAAATCTATATTTGTTCATATTTTTATTTTCAAAACAATTCCTTTTATGACAAACAAAGATTTACTAAAAATTGCTGAAGAATTCGGTACACCGGTTTATGTGTATGATGCAGAAAGCATCAAAGAACAATATGAAAAACTTACTTCCTCATTTTCCAAGAAGACCAGATTTTTTTATGCAGCAAAATCTTTGACCAACATCAATATCCTGAAATATGTAAAGTCAATTGGTGCCAACTTAGATTGCGTTTCTATAAATGAAGTAAAGTTGGGTCTGAAAGCTGGTTTCGAACCGAAGCAAGTCCTTTTTACACCCAATTGTGTAGATATTACCGAGATAGAAGAAGCAATGAAATTGGGAGTACATATCAATATTGATAATATTTCCATTTTAGAGCAATTCGGAAACAAATATGGTGACTCCTACCCTATTTTTGTAAGGATAAATCCACATATTTTTGCAGGTGGAAATTATAAAATTTCTACTGGACATATTGATTCCAAATTCGGAATTTCTATCCACCAACTCCGTCATATCGAACGCATCATGCAATCCACCAACATTAATGTAGAAGGTTTGCACATGCACACGGGAAGCGAAATAAAAGATGCCGATGTATTCCTACAAGGTTTGGAAATCATGCTCGATTTGTCTGTGCATTTTCCTAATCTGAAATATTTGGATATGGGAAGCGGTTTCAAAGTTCCGTACCAAGATGACGATATAGAAACCGATGTAGATCAATTGGGTAAAAAAGTTACCAAAGCTCTCACTGCTTTTGCCAAAGAAACAGGGAAAAATTTTGAACTTTGGTTTGAGCCGGGGAAATTTTTGGTGAGCAAATCCGGACATTTTTTGGTAAAAGCCAATGTTATCAAACATACCACTGCTACTACTTTTGTTGGTGTAAATTCTGGATTTAATCATTTGATAAGACCGATGTTTTACGATGCCTACCACAAAATTGAAAACCTATCGCACCCGAATGGTCCGGAAAGAATCTATACTGTAGTAGGAAACATCTGTGAAACAGACACTTTCGCTTGGGATAGAAAACTAAACGAAGTAAAAGAAGGCGATATTTTAGTTTTCAGAAACGCCGGAGCTTATGGATTTGAGATGAGTTCTAATTTCAATTCCAGATTAAAACCCGCAGAAGTTCTTTTCATCAACGGAAAAGCACATTTAATTAGAAAAAGAGACGAATTTGAAGATTTGTTGAAAAATCAAATAGAAGTTTTGTAAAATTTTAAATTATATTAAAATGAAATTAATACATTTTTTTGCACTAATAGCATCTGTGTTTTGTTTCGCACAACAACCAGTAATTTATGACGCTTATCCAGAGCATCAAGATTATTATAAAGGAGGGAGTGCAGCTTTTTACAAAGAATTGAGAGATGTTATTTTGAAAAGAAATATGCAACCATGTGAAAACAAACATGAAGAATATCAAATTTCGGTTCTCATAAAAGAAAATGCTGAAATCAGTTTTGTCAAAGATTTTGATACTATTGCTATTTCCAAAAAAAAATGTGCTTATGATATGATAAGAAAAGCTCTTCCTTATTTGGAAAATTGGAAACCAGCAACCATAGAACAGAAAAATATTAATGCTATCCAAAAAATAAAATTTAACCCAAATGATTTGTTTAGTAATTATAATGAAGATTATTCCGACCCAGATGACAATTTAACAATACCCGAATATCCTGGTGGAATAAACAAGTTCCGACAAGATGTTATTAACAATATAAATTTTCATCATTTGAATCCATCTGATGATTTTGATATGAAAGCAATAGTAGAATTTATTATAAACACAGAAGGAAATATCGAAAATATAGATGTAATATCCAATAATAATAATTTTAAAAATATGACAAAAGTAGCGGTTAGGAAAACAAATCAAAAATGGACTCCTGCTATCAAAAACGGAATGATAATACGCTACCGAATGAGATTACCAATATCAATGAAAGCTAGAACAGAATAGAAACAAACTTGCTATACTAATTCTGGAGTCTTTTTATGGCATTAGAAAATAGAGTGTCAAACAAAAAGACACACAAATAAAATCATAATATTTTTTCCAAATTTGAATTTACGATGTCTTTATTTCGTAACTTCGATTTTCTAAATTACAAAGGCTATGAAATCTTTTTTACTACTCTCCTCACTATTTTTTAGCGTGATGATTTCCGCACAAGATGTAGAAGAACAGAATGATGTTTTGTTTCAGGAAAATTCTAGAAACATCAATAGGTTGGAAATTCAAGAACCCTTTTATCAACTTCCGATAAAAGGTTGTACAAACCTGAATGTTGCCACTTTTGAAGGTGGTGTTTCGGCATACAAAAAACTTCTCAGCAAGTATATGTATAACTATCTAAACTCTGATTTGTACCGACTGAATGGGGATTTTTCATTTACCCTAACCATCGATGAAAATGGAAAAATTACCGATTTGAAATGTTCTCCAAATATTCCTAATTCGAAATTTTTCTTTGATGATATGGAATATATCTTTAGAAGAATAAGAAAAAATTGGTCACCTGCAACTTGCAATGGCAAACCTATTTCTTCACAAATAAAAATCAAAATTAAATTCTCTTCAATGTCTGTGGATATTGATTAACTTTGAAATAAAGTCAAATTTATAAAAGGCAATCATCATAAATGGTTGTCTTTTTTATTAATTAAATAAATCAATTTACTGACATTCTGTCATCTTTTTTAGTATCTTTGCAAACGCTTGAATTTAAGATTAAGGTTAAGGTTTAGACTGAGATTGAGGCAAAGATTTTATTATTAAAAATATAATTACAAGAAAATGCAAGAAAAATATATAGACGAAACCAAACAAGGCGAAGCTTATGCTATCGCTGAAAAACCGGAAAATACCAAAAAATTATTTTTGGAAAGTTACGGCTGCCAAATGAATTTCTCTGACTCTGAAATTGTCGCCTCTATCCTCAACGATATTGGTTACAATACCACTGCTAATGAAGAAGAGGCCGATTTAATTTTACTAAATACTTGTTCGGTAAGGGAAAAAGCCGAGCAAACCGTGAGAATGCGTTTGTCGAAATTCAAAAGTTTGAAAAGAACAAAACCCAATCTTATCGTTGGTGTTTTGGGTTGCATGGCAGAAAGATTAAAAAGCAAATTGTTGGAAGAAGAACAATTGGTGGACTTGGTTGTGGGTCCCGATGCTTACAGAGATTTGCCTAATTTATTAAAAGAAACCGAGGGCGGAAAAGATGCCATCAATGTAATCCTTTCCAAAGACGAAACCTACGCCGATATTTCTCCGGTGAGATTGGGTGGAAATGGCGTTACAGCCTTTGTAACCATCACCCGTGGTTGCGACAATATGTGTACCTTCTGCATCGTGCCTTTTACCCGTGGAAGGGAGAGAAGTAGAGATCCGCACTCCATCATCAAAGAATGTAAAGAGCTTTGGGACAACGGATATAAAGAGATTACCCTGCTCGGACAAAATGTAGATTCCTA
>JAFDZJ010000431.1 GCA_018266965.1 Bacteroidota bacterium | reverse complement strand
CAGTAGTAGTAATACACCTACAATTGATGAAAATAAATATGATACAATGGACTTTTTATATAGAGCTTCTGGGGTTAAATTACCAAATAATATTAATTCAAATGAAGCATCATTATTACATTATATAGATACATATAATTTAGGCCTAAGTGTTTCTAGAAAAAATCCAACATCTAAAAATTGGAATCCAATAAAAAAAGGTAACAATGATCAAGTTATCGACGAACCTTGTAAAAATTAAATAATAACAAAATGATAAATAAAATAATAATTTTCATATTTATATTTACTATAAACTTCACATACTCCCAAAAAGCTACTTTAAACCCATGTAGCTCCTACACACCTAATGCTAAATTCGATAAATTTGTAGGCAATTGGAAATGGCAAAACGGAAATGATAGTTTTGAAATTGTAATAAAAAAAGACAAAATTTACAGCCCTTTTTCAAGTAATTTAGAATGTCAAGATATACTATATGGTTTCCATAAATTAGTGAAAAACAATAATATTATTGAAAATTCTATTCAAAATCAATCAATAGTATTTAATGGAGAAAAAAATACTTTTTATTGTGCTGGATATTTTATAAATGATTATACAATCAAAGGAATGATTAAAAACAGTTCTATAAAAAATAGTTTTGATATTGAATTGGAATATATAGACACTAACCATATCAAAATTATTTCAATAAAGCGTAAGCCTGGTATAATGTTTTATTTAAACAATGCAGATATGCCAACATCAGATGTAACAAATATACCTCAAAATATAATTTTAACAAAACAATAAGTAACTTTAACAGAACCAAAAATCTAAACCATCAGATTTATAAATAGAGTCATCTGCCAACAAAAAAATTGGCGAAAAAACGGGAAGATGTTCCACGGTTCAAAAATTTTACTATATTTGAAATGTGGAAAATCGCCTGAAGACCCGTGCTAAAAAGCCCGTTTCTTCGCCAATTTTCCGCTCGTTATCTGCAATCCTAACCAAAAGTCTGCCCAAAAACAAATGAAAAAAAAATTTATTAATTTCCTCAATTATCGTTGGAGGAATTTTATCTGCTCAAAAATATGAAGCACAAATTATAGTTAAAGAAGTTCAAAAAGAATTTAAGTACAAAAAATATTCTCCAGAAATTCTTAAAAAGTTCGTAAATCAAATTTCAGAAATTGAACAAAAACCAAATGTAACGGAATTTATTTCTGGAGAAATTATTGGTTGGAAAAACGATAGAAGTACAGGAACAACCGAAGAAATTTTTGGATAAAAAATGGAAAACTAAACAAAATTTCTACAATTCCGCAACATGAAACTTTCTTCAAAAAAATTAATAAATATGCTCCAAAAGGAAAAGAATTTAATATTTACAAATGGTGTTCAAGAGTATATGAAGGAAAAATTGAAAAGAAACTTGAAAACGGCAATTATTTGATGAATATTGCTTCAGAAAAATCCGCCTCCAAACAAAAAAAGATATGAGCTGGACGAGTATTGTTGCATAGCGAAAACTGTGATGCTCCAAAAATATTAAGAATTACGAAAAGGTTTTTGGTAGTAGTATTTTGTAACTTTGCTGTGAAATGAGTGATAAAATCTACATAAAAAATATGGTTTGTGATCGTTGTATATTGGTAATACAACAGATTTTGCAAGAAATAAAAATAAAGTATTCCGAAATAAGTCTTGGGGAAGTAACTCTGCACAAACCCATAAGCGATGGGCAATTAGAAGATTTTGCTTCTAAAATTTCCGAAGTAGGATTTGCGGTAATTGACGATAAAAAAAATCGAACGATAGCACAAATAAAAAATATAATAATAGACCTTGTACAAAAGCATGATGGCGAGTTAAAAATCAATCTTTCCGAATTGTTGAGTGAAAATCTGAATTTGGAGTACAACTATTTGTCCAATCTGTTTTCCGAAATTGAAAACAGTACAATAGAAAAATATTTTATCGCCCAAAAAATTGAAAAAGTAAAGGAATTGTTGAGCTACAATGAGCTTTCTTTGAGCGAAATTGCCTTTCGCCTCAACTATTCTAGCGTTGCGTATTTGAGTAATCAGTTCAAAAAAATAACGGGTTACACTACCGGTCAATTCAAAAAAAAGGGTATCCGAGAGAGAAAACCTATTGATGGAGTTTGATGTTTTTTTCTAAAAATAATTTTTGTAGTTATTTAATCATCTTTTGAGTCTGTAACCCAAAAACAACTGTAAGAAATTTTACAATTTTATTAAGAAATTCCGTAATGTTTGTAGGTGATTTGACAATTATCTTTGCGTTATAAAATTTTGGAAATTATGTTAAGTAACGCTATGAAAACTAAAAAGGAAAATTTCCCATTACTAAACCTTTCCTGTGCCTCTTGTGCAGGGAGTTCGGAAAATGCTATAAAAAATATAAAAGGAGTATTGAGTGCTTCTGTTAATTTCGCTTCTGCCAACTTATTGGTGGAATATATACCTACAGAAACCAATCCACAGGAAATGCAAAAAGTATTGAGGACAATAGGATTCGATATGGTATTGGAAAGCAATAATCAACAAGAGATTGTAGAAGAAATTGCTGAAAAAAAATTGAAAACACTACAAAATAAAACAATCGGCACAATGGTGTTTTCGTTTCCTGTATTTGTAATCGGAATGTTTTTCATGGATATTCCTTATGCGGACTACATCTCATTTGTGCTAACTACCCCGGTAATTTTTTGGTATGGTAAAGATTTTTTCATCAACGCTTGGAAACAAGCAAAACTTAAAATGTCCAATATGGATACTTTGGTGGCACTGAGTACTGGTATTGCTTATCTATTCAGTGTTTTCAATATGCTATTTCCAAAATACTGGCATTCCAAAGGACTCCATGCCCATGTATATTTCGAATCGGCGGCTGTAATCATCACTTTTATATTACTTGGCAGATTGTTGGAAGCAAACGCCAAAGCAAATACTTCCACTGCTCTAAAAAAACTGATGGGATTGCAACCAAAAACCATTACCATAAAAACCAAAGAAGGACTAGAAAAACAAATCCAAATAGAAGAAGTACAACTGAACGATATTATCTTGGTAAAACCAGGAGAGAAAATAGCTGTTGATGGAAAAATAACTCATGGCAATTCTTTTGTTGATGAACAAATATTGAGTGGCGAATCTATTCCAATTTTGAAACAGGTAGATGACAAGGTATATGCAGGAACCATCAACCAAAAAGGAAGTTTTGAATTTGTAGCAGAAAAAATAGGAAGCGAAACACTACTTTCCCACATCATAAAAGCCGTACAAGAAGCACAAGGCAGCAAAGCTCCGGTACAAAAACTAGTGGATAAAATAGCAAGTATATTTGTTCCAATTGTCATTATTATTTCTATTTTCACATTCGGAATTTGGAATATTTTCGGAGCAGAAAATTCTTTCGCACATAGTTTGATGGCAGCAATAACCGTATTGGTAATTGCTTGTCCCTGTGCATTGGGTTTGGCAACACCTACCGCAATAATGGTTGGCGTAGGAAAAGCTGCAGAAAAGGGAATCTTGATAAAAGATGCAGAAAGTCTTGAAATTTCTAAAAAAATAAATGCTGTTGTCCTGGACAAAACAGGAACAATAACCGAAGGGAAACCAAAAGTGAACGAAATTTTCTGGCTCGATCAATCCGCAGAAAACATCTTGTACCATATAGAAAAACAATCCGAACACCCTTTGGCAGAAGCTGTTGTACAAGAATTAGCCCCACAAAAACCAATACAATTTTCAAAATTTGAAAGTATCACCGGAAAAGGTGTTTATGCAGAATTTGAACAAAAAAAATATTGGGTAGGCAACCAAAAGTTGATGGAAGAAAACAATATAATTTCTAATGAAGAAATAAAAATGATTTCTAACAAGTGGCTAGGACAAGCACATACTGTAATCTACTTTGCAACTGAAAATTCTGTATTAGCAATAATCTCTATTTCCGACTCTGTAAAATCTACTTCTAAAAAAGCAATTGATTCATTAATAAAAATGGGGATAGAAGTCCATATGCTTACAGGAGACAACCATGCAACAGCCAAACAAATAGCCTCCGAAGTTGGCATTACCAACTATATGGCAGAAGTATTACCACAAGAAAAGGCAAATTTTGTGAAAAATTTGCAACAAAAAGGAAAAATAGTTGCTATGGTTGGTGATGGCATCAACGATAGTACAGCACTTGCCACTGCAGATGTTGGAATTACCATGTGAAAGGGTAGTGATATTGCTACGGATGTTGCCAAGATGACGATTATATCTTCCGACCTCAACAAAATTCCAGAGGCTATCCGACTTT
>JAFDZJ010000430.1 GCA_018266965.1 Bacteroidota bacterium | reverse complement strand
CTTTGGTAAGAAATAATAAAGTAATGAGCAATTGGAAAATAAAATTACCGAAAACACTATATCTTGATAATGAAAAATATTATCTTGTTATATATTTTAAATCAGAAAATGATTCGAAAAATCTTTCTTTTGATGTAAATAAAAACACATATTCTTTTATGTATTTTCATGAAGAAAAGTTATGGAAAAAATTTCTTAAAAGTTATAAGTTCAAGTTTGATTAAATAACAAATTACAATGTTGGATAACATTTTTTCAACATAGTGGAATCCAAATTCCAATCTCTTATTACACAAAATGAATGAATAAAATTAGTTAATTTCTACAATATTAATATTACCAATACTAACAAAAAAATGAAAAACACCGTAACTACAATTGTTATCTTCTTGGCAACTATGCTACAAGCACAAACCACTGCCAACAGATTTTATTACGAACTAAATTACAAACCCAAAAAGAACTCCGAAACTATTGAAAAAATAATGACGGTTTTGGATATTTCCGACAAGAAATCTTTGTACCAAGATTATTCTTTAATGGCGAAAGACTCCCTAATGAAAGCACAAATAGAGGAGATGCAAAAAACAGGACAGTTCAAAAATATGAACAACCTGATGACTATGCCCAAATTTGCCTACAAAATCCTAAAAAAATATCCAACAATGGATATGGTATTTACCGAAACCATGCTTACCGCTCCCAACCCAATACAACTATGATACAAAGACAATCCTAAAATGAAATGGAAAATTGAAAAAGACAAACAAAATATAGGAGAATACAAAACGCAAAAAGCTACCACAGAGTTTGGCGGTAGAAAATGGACGGCTTGGTTTACGAGTGAAATCCCTTTACAAGACGGGCCTTACAAGTTTCATGGTTTGCCGGGATTGATTGTGAAAATTGAAGATGATGGAAAAAATTATTCTTGGACACTAAAAGGAAATAAAAAAATCGACAATTACCAAGAGGTATCTTATCTGGAAAAAATGCAAAACCGAGGCGGAACCAATGCTATTGTAGAGGTTACGAAAGAAAAATTTGATAAAACATTTAGCGACTACAAAAAAGACCCTTTTGCATCTATCAAAAGTCAGATGCCTGCAGCTGCAATGTCCCAAAAAATGCCAGGTTCGGACCAAAGCATAGGCGAACTCATCAACCAACAGGAGAAGAATATCAAAAATTTCTACATCGAAAATGATAATCCTGTGGAATTAACCCAGTAAACACTCTAACTTTCATTATCCCAATCATTTAGATTGATAAATTGTCCTACCACAATATTGCCAAAAGAAATTGGAGATGTTGTGGTATTTTTTGTAAAACAGTACAGTGTTCTTATTTAAAACTTTATTAGCTGTTGATTTTTAATTTTAACTTCGTTATAGCTTTGTGTCAAAAAAACATTAAACTTTTTAAAATAAATTTATTGCGTTATTGCGTAAAATATTCCCTAAATACACAACATGTTTAAATTTTTACAAACCTATACTTTACTCGATATTTTCTGTGTTTTTTTAAAACAATTCCCTCGCAATCTTACAGATATTATCACTCTTTCCCATGGAATAAAAATGGAGGACAGGTACGCCAAAATTTATTAATTCTCTACATTGGGAAACCGCCCATTCTATCCCTATTTGTCGGACTACGGAATTGTCTTTGGCTTTTTCTATCTCTTTGATGAGGGATTCCGGCAAATCTATTTTAAATGATTTCGGAAGTAGTTTAAGATGATTTTTTGTAGCAATAGGTTTTATCCCCGGAATGATTGGTATGGAAATCCCAATATTTCGTGCTGCTTGTACAAAATCTATGTATTTTTGGTTATCGAAAAACATTTGAGTAACTACATAATCTGCTCCTGCATCTACTTTTTCTTTGAGTTTTTGGAGGTCGTATTGCAAAGAAGGTGCCTCGATATGTTTCTCCGGATAACCAGCAACTCCTATGCAGAAACGGTTTTCGCCATTATGAGTGATTTCTCCGCTCAGATATTTTCCTTGTCCCAAATCATTGATATGTTGTACCAAATTTTTTGCAAAAGGATGTCCACCTTCTGTGGGTTGAAAATGATTTTGTCCCTTCATAGCATCTCCACGGAGAGCCATCACATTATTGATGCCGAGATAAAGACAGTCCACCAAAAGATATTCGGTTTCTTCTTTTGTAAATCCTCCACAAAGTACATGTGGAACGGTATCTACATTGTATTTGTGTTGTATGGCTGCGCAGATTCCCAAAGTTCCGGGACGCATTCTGGTAATTCTTTTTTCTACTAAACCGTTACCTCTTTCCAGATAGACCTCTTCTTCCCGTGAAGTGGTTACATCGATAAATGGTGGTTGAAATTCCATAAGTGGATCGATGTTTTTGTACAAATCTTCTATTCCTGTTCCTTTGGTTGGCGGAATGACTTCTGCGGAAAAAAGGGTTTTACTTTGTGCGTTTTTTATATGTTCTGTTATTTTCATTGTTTTTATTTGTTGTTGGTTGATGGTTGTCAGTTGTCAGTTTTCGGTTGATGGAAATTATGAATTAAGGTTTTTAAAATAATTGATAAATCCGTTAAGTAATTTTTTACAAGTTAAAACTTGGGCTAATAATTGGTCAGTTTTGTCAGTTGAAATAAAATGGAGATCAAAAGAAAGATATATTTGAGTTTCTAATTCGTATAATGAACCTCTCGAAATATGCAGAAAATGTATGGTTTCGTTATTCGTTTTTCTTCCTAATCCTTCAGCAATATTGGATGGAATAGAAACTGCACAACGACGGATTTGATTGGTAATCCCAAATTGTTCTTCCTTGGGAAAATTACTTGTTGCCTCATAAATTAACCCTACTAATTTTCTACTTTCCAACCAAACATCCAATTCTGTATATTCCTTTTTCATGATTTTTGAATTTTTATTTAAACTACAATATATTTTGTTATGGATTCAAGCCATCAACCATCAACCATCAACCGACAACTATCAACCTCCAACTATCAACCAATAAAATCACCCCATCTTAGGCATCAACCATTTTCTGGCTTCTTCCAACGGGATATTTTTTCTTGTGGCGTAATCTTCTAATTGGTCGTCTTTTATCCTTCCTAAACCAAAATATTTGGATTCCGGATGGGCGAAATAATAACCACTCACACTCGCTGCCGGCCACATTGCCAATCCTTCGGTAAGGATAACCCCGATTTTTTCTTCCACTTCCAAAATTTTCCAAATGGTTTTCTTTTCCAAATGATCCGGACAAGCTGGATAACCCGGAGCAGGACGGATGCCTTTATATTCCTCTTTGATAAGTTCTTCATTGCTCAATGCCTCATCAGAAGCATAACCCCAATATTCGGTTCTTACTTTATGATGTATAAATTCGGCAAATGCTTCGGCAAATCTATCCGCCAAAGCCTGAACCATAATCGCTGAATAATCATCGTTTTCAGCTCTATATTTTTGAGCCAATTCTTCAGTTCCAAATCCGGCAGAAACACAGAAACAACCGACATAATCTTGAATTCCTGAATCTAATGGAGCAACAAAATCGCTCAAAGCATGGTAAGGTTTTCCTTTGGATTTTTTCACCTGCTGACGAAGAGTTATGAAAGTCGCCAAATCTTCGTCATTTTCATTTTTTAGTTGAATGTCATCGCCTATTGTATTGGCAGGGAAGAGTCCGAAAATGGCTTTAGCATGGAAAAGTTTATTGTCCAATACATGTTTCAGGATTTTTTGCATATCGTTGTAGAGTTCCGTTGCTTGGACTCCCACCACTTCATCATTTAAAATATTCGGGAATTTACCGTGAAGTTCCCAAGATCTAAAGAATGGCGACCAATCGATAAAATCTAAAAGTTCGTTGAAATCCTGATCTTCGATAATTGTAATTCCTAATTTTTTAGGTTTCACAATATCTTCTGGTTTGAAATCGATGGTATAATGATTTTCTCTGGCAAATTCAATAGAAACATATTCTTTGTGGTCGCTTCTGTTGAGGAATTTCTCACGGAAATCTTCATATTCCGCTTTAATATCCAAACCATAAGCTGTAGATTTTTCTCTGTTTATTAAACTGGAAACAACTCCTACTGCTCGGGAAGCATCATTAACATGAACGACAGTTCTGTTGTACGAAGGATCAATTTTCACTGCGGTATGTGCTTTGGAAGT
>JAFDZJ010000042.1 GCA_018266965.1 Bacteroidota bacterium | reverse complement strand
TAATGAATTTTAAACAATGTAGCTTGATTTTTCTATTATTTTTGGGTGTATCTATACAAGCTCAAAAAGATAGTACTGTGGTTGCGAAGCCGTTGAGTCAATATCCACAAGATAAATTGAAAATAGACGAATTTGGGGATAAATATTATTATGATGAGCAACAAAAAGCCAAAATATACGAGATAAACGGAGAGACAGTTGTTGTGATGGACGAAGTTGTATTGGTAAACAAACCAAAGTTCAATAATCAACTAGACAAAAATTATTATTATTTTCTTAATAAAAAATTATACAGAGTTTATCCTTTATTTCTGAATGCTTTGAAGCAGTATAGAGATTTGCAAAGCCAACTTGCTCAGTTGGATTCTTCAGAAAAAAGAAAATTAGTAAAAATAAGACAATCTCAATTAGCTGACCAATACGAAAGTCAATTGAGAGATTTAACAACTACAGAAGGTAGGGTTTTTGCGAAATTGATGCACAGGGCAACCGGAAAAACGGTGTATGAAATCATAAAAGAACTCCGTGGTGGTTGGTCTGCTTTTTGGTGGAATGTAAAAGGAAATATCGCAGATGTAGATATCAAAGAGCCGTACGATCCGCATACCAATAGAAGTGATGCGTTTTTGGAATCACTACTTCGTAGTAATTGGAATATTGGGTATCTACAGCCTTATCCGGGGGCTAATTTGTTTAAGGTAAATAAGTGATTTAGTTTAATAAAAATATTTTACAATACTAGTTTTGAATTATTTGTAGGATTTCACAAAGTATTATAATTAAAAAAAAGTGTTTCAATATAAGAAGCACTTTTTTTAATTTTATGATAAAGAAAAATTATTTTTTTAAGGAAAGAATATATTCTACCATTTTTTTAGCATTTTCCTTACTCATTCCAGTGTGTGGTGTCATAGGGATTTCGCCCCAACTACCTTTTCCGCCATTAATTATTTTATCAACCAACTTGTCGGTGTCTGCAACTGTATATTTATTTGCTACATCTTGGTAAGATGGACCTACTAATTTTGCATCAACTTTGTGGCAACCAAGACAGTCGGCACCTTCTATTAGTGTAAGTCCTTCATTAGCTCCTCCTGCAGCGGCTCCTGTTGCTGGTTGTGCGGTTGGTTCTTCTTTCATTACATTGGTGTCTTGTACTGGTTGTTGGTCAGTTTTTTTGCTACAAGCGATCATTGCTATCGCTATTATTGCTATGGAAAATATTTTTTTCATTATATATAATATATTAAATTTTAATGATGCAAAAATCTTAAAAAATAGTAAAAAGTAATATGATTACACTCATAAAAGGACAAAATTATCCCTAATAAAAATCATGTTTGATTTATGATTGTAATCATATTAGTATCTCACAAACCATTGTAAATTTGCTAACAAATAAATGATACTATTATGAAAAACTTAAAATCTTTAGCATTAACTGCTTTCGCTTTCGCAATGATCTCTTGTGGTGGAGATAAAAAAACTGACACTGTTCCTACAGCTGATGCAACTAATACTGCAGCTCCTGCTCCGGAAGCAGCTCCTGCCGGTGGAGATACCAATGCTTATGACCCAAAAAGAGGGTTGGGGAAATGGGATGCTAGTAATGTAGATGTTACGAAATTTGATGCTGCTATGGCAGAAAAAGGAAAAGCTGTTGCAGAAGTAAAATGTTTCTCTTGTCATAAATTGACAGACGAAAAATTAGTAGGACCGGGCTGGAAAGGTATTACTTCAAAACATCAACCTTTCTGGATTATGAATTTTATCACAAATCCAGATCCAATGATTAATGTGGATCCAGAATTGCAAAAACAATTAGAAATTTGTCTTGTTAGGATGCCTAATCAAGGTTTGAACGATACCGAAGCAAGAGAAATTCTAGAATTTATGAGACAGAATGACGGAGCGAAATAATCTGTCATCTTATTAAAAAAACAAAAACCTATTTATAATGAAAAGTTTGAAATTTTTTGGACTTTCTGCGATAGCTTTGCTTACTGCTGTTACTAGTTGTAAGCCAAAGGGAGCGGAAAGTGTAGCCACCGGTGATGCAGCAGAAAAAGTGTATGTTGCTCCAGGAAAATTAGATGAAATTTATAATTTCGTAAGTGGTGGATTCAATGGACAAATGAATGTCTATGGACTTCCAAGTGGAAGATTGTTGAAAGTAGTCCCAATATTTTCCCTAAATCCTGAAAATGGTTATGGATTTAGTGAAGAAACAAAACCAATGTTGCAAACATCTCATGGATTTATTCCTTGGGACGATCAACACCATCTAGAACTTTCACAAACCAATGGAGAACAAGATGGAAGATGGATATTTGCAAATGCTAACAATACTCCAAGAGTAGCAAGGGTTGATTTGAAAACTTTCAGAACTGCTGAAATCATAGAATTACCCAACTCGGCAGGTAATCACTCTTCTCCATTTATTACTGAAAATACAGAATATGTTGTTGCAGGAACTCGTTTTGCTGTACCAACAGATGATGCCAATGGAGATGTGCCTATTACTTCTTTTAAAGAAAACGTCAAAGGCGTAATTTCTTTTATTGGAGTGGATAAGGAAACTGGGGATATGAATTTGTCTTTCCAAATTGAAGCTCCAGGTGTGAATTTTGACTTGTCTCATGCAGGAAAAAACAAATCCAAAGATTGGTT
>JAFDZJ010000429.1 GCA_018266965.1 Bacteroidota bacterium | reverse complement strand
CAGGTTACTGTATTTTTTAAAAGCTGCATCACATTATTGATGCAGCTTTTTATTTTATATAATTTCTGGCGTGTCCCTTCGGGCCGGGCTATCCGCTGCAAGTCCTCGCTTTGCTCCGGGCTTTCTGCTACTATCCCTCACGCGGCAGTAAAATAATGGATAACAATTCGCTTCCAAAAAATACTTAGCATTCTTTCCAATATTATTAACCTAAAATACAAATGTTATTTATGCTTTCTTTTGAAAGCTATTTATGAATTTCAAGCCAATCTCTGTAAGACGCAATTGAAATGCAATGTATAAATTTGTTGTTAGCATATATTTTAATACTTAGCATTTTGCTATAAAATACATATTAAGAATAACAATGGAACGGACCATAGACTTTGATACTAATCCTGAAGCACTTAATCCTTGGGTCAGAAAGAGTTTGGATCTCTTTAGAAATTCAAATTACCTTGATCAAATTTTGGAGATTTATCCCTTTCAAATTGCAGTACCTGAAAGATTAGAGGCAGGAATTAGACGCAGTATTATCGCTGCTCATCAGGCTAGGAGAACGGAAGAATTAATTACACTTTTAAGACGGCTAACCAAATTTCCTTATGAAGATCCTATTTGGTATTTACTAAAAAATATTGAAGGTTGTATTGACAATAATCCAAGGCAAATACAACGTATCGCTGATTCTTTGTATTCTATGACGGCAGAGGAAACTGTTGTAAGGCTTGAAGCAGCACCAAAACTTAATACTCAAATGGGACCTATGTTTAATGGTTGGTTAAGGCGGAATTTTAAACCATTAGGTTTAGATGCCTTTCAAAGATCAAATGCGGGAATTTGCATACTAGACACTAGCGAAGAAGTTGGAAAAGAATTCATTAATTTCACCTTACATCAAAATCTTGCCAAACGTCCGGATTTAATAGTAAAAGTAAATACGCAGATTATTATTGGAGAAGCTAAATGGATCGGGCAGCCGGGAGGAAACCAGGAAAAACAAGTTCAAGAAGTATTAAATTTTTGTAAAAACCAGCGAGGAAATGTACTTCGAATAGGCATAGTAGACGGATTTCCCTGGTCTGTTTTTACTGTAAATCATAGGCTTGTAAACAATAAAGAGGCAGTTAATATTCAAGAATCGGAATATGACATAGTAAGTGCTCTTCTTTTACAAACGTATCTACAAGGTTTTCTTTGATTAGAATTAATCAAGTGATATATATTCAAAAAAATTACACTTAATTTTTTCCTTTTTGAAATTACTTTTCACAACAGACAAAGATTGAGTAGAATTGTCAATGCCGATCCAATTTCTTTTTAGCTCATTGGCAACAAATAAAGTTGAGCCGCTTCCCGCAAAGCAATCAAGAACCACTGAATCTTCATTAGAAGAATTTAAAATAATTCTGCGGAGCAGTTCATGATTTTTTTGTGTTGGATAATCAACGTAGGACAAACCTTTATCTTTGAATTCCCAAACATCTTGTACCTTTTTCCCTTTATGCTCTTTCGCAAAAATCATTTTTCTTGGATTCCCTGTTTCAGACCATTCAATCAAACCTTGCATATCAAGTCGTGAAAGTTCTTCCCTACTATATCGCCAATGTCTTCCTTTAGGTGGCATCAATCCATTCCATTCCTTTCCCGTATCACCTTCAATTGTTTCCCCTGGAGCATGCAAGGGATTTGTAGTGTATCGGCCATATTTAGGATGAACTTTAGGAAAAAAAATAGTCTCTTCTTCTTTTGTTAGTGCTTCTTTTACTTCATTCCAAATATTTTTGTCTCTTTTCTTTGCATAAAACAAAATAATATCAGAGTAATTGCCATATGCATTTCTTGAAAAATTTTTAGGATTGCATTTAATCCGCGTTATATCATTTATAAAATTGTTATAACCAAACACTTCATCCATAATTATTTTTACATAATGCCCAATCTTTTTATCAATATGCAAATAAATGCTTCCATTTTCAGAAAGCAATTCCCGAAGCAAAAAAAGTCTCTTTCTTAGGAATTCCAAAAAATCACCATGCAATAACTTATCTGAATAAGCATGGTCATTGTCAAGGTTAGAAAAATCTTGACCTGTGCCATAGGGAGGATCTATATAAATAAGATCAATTTTGCCTTTAAGGTCGGAAAGAATATTTTTTAATACAAAGAAATTATCTCCAAAAATGAACTTATTAAAATCACCTTTGTGATTAAGTTCAATAGGCTTAATTGTGCCCAAATGTTTTGAATTTAAAATTTCCTTTTCTTCACTTTTACCATGATAGTTTAAAAAACAATTTCTTGACTTTTTAAGATATAAAACTTCAGGCGCCGATACAATAGAATTGGAGGAAAGAAAGTTTTCAAATTCTGAATGAGAAATTCGATAACTCTTATTTATTTTCACAGCATTTAATTCCTGCCTTTGTATATACTTTGCAACTGTTTGACGAGTAACTTTTAAGGTTTGGGCTATCTCATCAACAGTTAAAAAATTGCTCATGGGGAATGATATTTATAACGCAAATTAACTGATTTTAACAAATAATCAAAGGTGACATTAAAATATTATGCAAATTCCGGCTGAGTGAGAAAACAGGTGTTGCAACAAAATACTTTGTAAAAGGCAGATTTTGGATTCTACTTTTATTTACAATTCGTTTATTGATTATCATTTTTCATTTTCACGCAAAGACCTAAGAAGTTCATCAACCAATTTCAAAACCAAAGTTTTGTATTGTTATTATCACCTTAGCTATAATCGTCAATTCAATTGTAATTATCACTTCTTAAATTTTAATTCTTTTTGTGCCGCAAGAGAATGTAAAAGATAGCTTCTCCCATTTATAAACGCCTAAATCCGAACTAATTAAGGCAATAATTTTATTTTTCCCAATGGACTTCCTTTACAGAATTTATTTTTTGAAGTTCTGATATGACCTTTGCAAATTTAGCGCGGTCGTTTTCTTCATAATTCATAAAAATCACAAAACCTTCATCTTCCTTTGTTACCGTGAATGAAACAAAAGATTCTGCCTGAATGTTTTCAATCATTTGAATTAT
>JAFDZJ010000428.1 GCA_018266965.1 Bacteroidota bacterium | reverse complement strand
GTCCAGAACATTGGTTTGATGAAGGTACAATTATCAACGGAACTTTCCAACCAATCGACCAGTTGATTGATGATGCAGATGTAGTTATGTTATTGAGAATACAACACGAAAGACACGCCAACCAAATGTCTTTTGGCAAAGAAGAATACCATAAAAAATTTGGACTTACTATAGAAAGAGCAAACAAAATGAAATCCAATGCTATTATTATGCACCCTGCTCCTATCAATAGAGGAGTAGAAATTGACGATAGCTTGGTGGAAAGTCCAAAATCTCGAATTTTTGTTCAAATGAAAAATGGTGTTTTTGCAAGAATGGCAATTTTGAAAAATGCTTTGGAAGAAAAAGGACATCAATTTGAGTAATCTTTTATATTGTACAATGTCGGATGTATAATGTACAAAGTATATGTACAACTAGAAAAAATTAAAATCTACATTGTACAACCGACAATGTACTTTGTACAAATTACAAAAAAAAAATTAACAAATACATTGTACAACCGACATTGTACATTGTACAAAATAATACAAGATAAAAATAAAAATGAAAAAGAAACTAATATTAGAAACAGGCGAAGTGTTTCATGGTGAAGGATTTGGAGCAAATACATCTACCGAGGGTGAGGTGGTTTTCAACACCGGAATGACTGGGTATCAAGAATTGATTTCCGACCCATCTTATTGTGGACAGATTGTTTGCATGACTTATCCTTTGATTGGCAATTATGGGATTAACAGAGATGATTACGAATGTATGGAACCAGCAATAAAAGGACTAATAATAAAGGAACTTTGCGATTTACCTTCCAATTTCCGTAGCCAAATGTCTTTGGACGAATTTTTTCAAAAGAAAAATCTTTCCGGAATTTCTGGCATCGATACTCGAAGACTTACCAGGATTATCCGTAATTTCGGTTCGGTAAAAGGAAAAATAGTTGATGCAAATGTAGATGAAAACCAAGTAATTTCTGAACTGAAATCCAATGAGTTTGCAACCAATCAAGTGCCAAGCGTTTCTACTAAGACCGCTTATGCTTGTCCGGGAAGAGGTTATAAAGTAGTGTTGGTGGATTTTGGCTCCAAGTTAGGTATCATACGAGAGTTGTCCCAAAGAAATTGTGATATTATTGTAGTACCACAAAATACAACGGCTGAAGAAATATTATTGTTAAATCCCGATGGAATCATGCTTTCCAATGGACCCGGTGATCCACAAGATGTACCTCATGCACAGGAAATGATACGAGGTGTACTTGGGAAAATACCAATTTTTGGTATCTGTTTGGGTCATCAATTGATAGCTTTGTCTTGCGGAGCAAAAACTTATAAATTAAAATTCGGACACAGAGGAGGCAATCACCCGGTTTTGGATATTAGCACCAACAAAGTGGCACTAACTTCTCAAAATCATAGTTATGCAGTAGATCAAGATTCGTTAGAAGGAACAGATTTGGTGGAAACCCATATTGCCCTAAATGACAAAACGAATGAGGGAATAAAACATAAATTTCACCCTTGTTTTTCTGTACAATATCACCCAGAAGCTAGTCCAGGTCCAGAAGATGCTAATTATTTGTTTGATGAGTTTATTGAATTGATGGGTCAATTTAAAAATGAGTTGACTACAATTTAAAGTCATTTGAAATTTGTTTAGCAATAAAAATCGTTTCAAATTAAAATATTTTGAGAAACTTTCAAAAATGAAAAAAATTGATAAACATAAATTAATTCAATATTAAAAAAATGTCTACCTTTCGTCAAATATATTATCATATTATTTTCAGTACAAAATACAGAAAACCTGTGTTGAACGAACAATACGAAGAAGAATTATACAAATACATTTGGGGTATTGTGAAAAATAAAAACTGCAAACTTTATAGAATTAACGGAATGCCTGATCATATCCATTTGTTTACAGATTTGCATCCTTCAATTTGTTTAAGTGATTTTGTGAAAGACATTAAAGTTGCCAGTAATTTATGGATGAAACAAAGCGGATTATTTCCGGATTTTGAAGAATGGCAAAGCGGTTATGGTGCTTTTACTTATTCGGAAAGAGAAAAAGATAAAATTATTAACTATATTAAAAATCAAAAAGAACATCATAAAAAAGAAGATTTTGAAGCTGAATATAAAAATATTTTAAAATCGAACGGAATTGATTTTGATGAAAAATATTTGTGGTAAAAATGTTCAACCTATTTTGTGGGTTATGAGGAATTTGTAATGAATGAATTAATTATGTAATTGTTATCATGTATTATGTATCATTTTTCCATAGGTTTCAACCTATGTTTCCATAGGTTGAAACCTATGGCTATAGAAATTCAGCCACTTCGTGGCTGCCTAAAAAGAAGAATATTAGAACAGTTAACGAACCTCGAAGAGGTTCAACAACAATAACCACAGGTGAAACCTGCGGAAACAATAGGAGAAACCCATGGAAATAACGGGAGAAACCCGTTGAAATAACCACCGAACCTCGAAGAGGTTCAACAACAATAACCACAGGTGAAACCTGCGGAAACAATGGGAGAAACCCGTGAAAACAATGGAAGAAACCTATGGTAAAACAACCACCGAACCTCGAAGAGGTTCAACAACAATAACCACAGGTGAAACCTGCGGAAACAATGGGAGAAACCCATGGAAATAACGGGAGAAACCCGTTGAAATAACCACCGAATCTCGAAGAGGTTCAATAACAATAACCACAGGCAAAACCTGTGAGAAAAAAATGAAAAGAAACGATATAAAAACTATTTTAGTAATTGGCAGTGGTCCTATTATTATTGGTCAAGCAGCGGAATTTGATTATTCCGGGACACAAGCTTGTTTGTCATTAAAAGAAGAAGGGTACAAAGTTATCCTCATCAACTCCAATCCAGCAACCATCATGACTGATGTAGAGATTGCCGACAAAGTGTATATAGAACCTATTTCTTTGGAATTTGTTTCAAGTATTATTCGTAAAGAAAGACCAGATGCTTTGTTGCCTACTCTCGGTGGTCGAAGCGGACTGAAAATAGCTGTTGAATTGCAAAATTCCGGAATTTTAGACGAATGTAAAGTTGAAGTTTTGGGTACAAAACTTTCCGCCATCAATCAAGCGGAAGACAGAGATTTGTTCCGAGAATTGATGCGAGAATTAAACGAACCAGTTCCGGAATCGGATATTGTAAATACGGTAGAAGGAGCATTGAGTTTCGCCGATGAAATTGGCTATCCTGTAATTGTAAGACCTGCTTTTACCATGGGTGGTACTGGTGGCGGTATTGCTTCTACTCCAACGGAATTAAAAGAAATTGCAGAATTGGGACTCAAACATTCGCCTGTAACCCAATGTCTTATAGAAAGATCTATCGCTGGGTACAAAGAAATAGAATACGAAGTAATGCGAGATTCCAACGACAATGCTATTGTGGTTTGTAATATGGAAAATGTAGATGCAGTTGGAGTTCATACAGGAGATTCTATTGTTGTTGCTCCTTCCCAAACGCTATCGGATAGAGAATACCAAATGCTCCGAAATTCATCTTTGAAAATCATCAGAGCTTTGGGTATTGAAGGCGGTTGTAATGTACAATTAGCTTTGGATCCACACTCATTTAATTATTATATTATCGAAGTTAATCCAAGGGTTTCCAGATCATCTGCTTTGGCAAGTAAGGCTACTGGCTATCCAATTGCAAAAATTGCAGCCAAAATTGCTGTTGGACTTACCCTGGACGAAATCATGAATCCTGTTACAGGAAAAACTTACGCCTGTTTCGAACCCGCTTTGGATTATGTAGTTTCCAAAATACCAAGATTTCCTTTTGACAAATTTGAGACTGCCGACAGAAGATTATCAACCCAAATGAAAGCAACGGGAGAAGTAATGGCAATCGGAAGAAATTTTGAAGAATCGTTGATGAAAGCCATTCGTTCTTTGGAGGTTGGCATACAACATTTGGGACTAAAAACCAAAGTAGCCAATACACTTACCGATGCAGATATAGAAAGAAGAATAAAAGTATGCGACGATGAAAGATTATTCATCATTGGCGAAGCATTGAGAAGAGGTTATGATTGGGAACAAATTGTAGAATGGAGCCAAATTGATAAATTTTTTATTTGGAAATTAAAAAAACT
>JAFDZJ010000427.1 GCA_018266965.1 Bacteroidota bacterium | reverse complement strand
ATGCCAAAGATGGGAAAAATTATTTTAATGTTTATATTTGTGATAATAATTAGGCAATGCAAGATTTAGAAATACAAAAAGTAGAAAGCAAAAGAGATTTGATGGACTTCATACAATTTCCGATGAGGTTGTACAAAGGTAATCCCAACTATGTTCCACCATTGATTTCCGATGAAAAAAATATTTGGGACATCAACGAGAATCCGGCACTTGCGTATTCGGAATTTCAACTATTCGTAGTCAAACGCAAAAATGAAATTGTTGGAAGGATTGCTGTAATCATCAATCACAAAGAATCCCAAGAGTTAGGAGTAAATAAAGTAAGGTTTGGGTGGCTGGATTTTGTCGATGACCAAAAAGTTTCCAAAATGCTAATTGATATTGCAATACAATATGCAAAAGAAAATAACATACACCAAATAGAAGGACCAATGGGTTTTACCAATCTGGACAAAGCAGGAATGTTGATAATGGGATATGACAAATTGGCAACTATGATTGGATTGTATAACTATAAATACTACTCCGAGCATTTGGAAAAATTAGGGCTGAAAAAGGAAAAAGAATGGGTGGAATTCGAAATTGTTTTTCCAGATGCTTTGCCAGAGAAAGTAACAAAATTCAGTCGATTGATAGCCGAAAAATTTCAGCTCAAAGTATTGAAATTCAAATCAAAGAATGAGATTTTACCTTTGGTGGAACCTATGTTTCAATTGTTGGACGAAACCTACAAAGATTTGTCCACCTATACCCCAATTACACCTGCCCAAATAAAAAATTACAAAGAAAAATATTTTGGGTTCATAGACAAGGATTATATTGTGTGTATAGAAGATGCCCAAGGCAAGTTAATTTCTTTTGCTATTACAATGCCTTCCTATTCCAAAGCACTACAAAAAGCCAATGGAAAATTGTATCCATTTGGTTGGTGGCACTTTTTACAATCGGGTATTACAAATGATAGAGCCAATTTTTATCTTATTGGTATCCATCCTGACTACCAAAGGAGAGGGGTAACTTCTATTATTTTTAAAGAAATTTATGATATTTTCAAGAAAAAAGGAGTGAAATATTTGGAAACCAACCCAGAATTAGAAGAAAATAAAAACATACAACTCCTTTGGCAGGATTATAATCCCGTTAATCATAAAAGGAGAAGGACATATTCTCTAACGATTGATTAATATTTCTAAAGAAAATAAAAATGAAAACACATCTCTATATATACGGTGCTTTGATTTTGTTATTCATCGCTTACAATATTTGGTTTTCCGTTCAGGATGCAACCTTGCACAATGTCATCAATATCGTATGGGCAAGTTGTATTTTTTTATACATTTCCTTTTTGGCAATAGTATTATTAAAAAAAATGAAAAAGAAAAAATAAACAATCTTATTTTCCGATTTGTTTTTTGGAAAGGCCCAAATTTTTCTTTCATCATTTTGTACTCAATCTCCGAAATCTTGTTAGGGTAAATAGTATTTGATGAGTTGAAAAATTAAACCAGAAATAACTTGATGAATTTTCATAAAGTCGTTTGTTTTCCAGTAGCTGTTAGTTTTATCGTGTCTTAAGTGTATATATATTCTGCAAACGGTTTTGATGCTCGATTCTGACTATTATCACTAATTTCCTCGCGAGAACTGCATTCCAAATATTGCAAATGAGAGAGCTATTTTCACTATCTTGCAAAACCGATGTTGCTTGCAGGTTTTACTTATTTATCAAATATATCATTCCTTTTTCATCAACTTTTTCGCCAGATATAGTTCTAATAAAATTGAGTTTTTTTATTTCTAAGCCGTTTTCAAGTTTTTGATTTTTATTTGTGCTTTTAAGTAAGTCATATTGTAAAGGAATTTCTGCCCATTCTAGAGTGTACAAATACGCATCTTCTACATTATTGTTTTGGTCAGTCTTTATTATTAAAATATCGTGAAATACTCCAATATTTTCACCTTCGTCTCCTGGTGCTAAATATCTGTATCCTTTATAAGTCGCAATGAATTTGTAATAATTATATTTCCCATTTTTGTGTTCAAAGAATGGAATTAGATTTTCGTTTGAACGAGTTCCATTAATATTATTGTCGATATTTGAGAGTTTAGAATATTTAAAATCTGCATTTTCAGTAAACTCTTTCAAAATGAATTTTTTAGGTTGGTTTGTTTCGGTTGCTTCTTCAGTTTCTTTTGAAATAAACCTTACTTTACTAGTTTTGTTTTGACAAGATACAGTGGTCATTGTCAATAAACTAATAAATATTGTTGTTATATATTGTTTCATCGTTCGGTTTGGCTAAATTTGCTGATAACGAGTTGCAAATGGTGATGGATCCGATTTTTAGCATCCCGATAGCTATCGGGATTGAATAGAACTACTACCGTTCAACCTTGCACAACCTGTCTCGATTCTTCGGGAAAAGCTCAATAGTAGCACTTCACCGGCTCTATTGCCAATTTGTTTGTTATATGGCGTTTTTCATTGTTGATGTTTTTGAAATTTTACTTTCTCTGGATATACTAGTTTTATTTTATCGCTAAAAATAATTCTGTTTTGTTTGTCAATTGGAGGCAAATCATCTTTTTTTATTATTCCTACAAAGTGTACAGAATAATCGTTGTTTAAAGAAATAAAAGCCAATAGCTCAAAGTTATCTTGATTTAAGCCAAATAAATGTGGGTTTCCATGTTGATGAAACCTAGTTTTTACTTCAATCCTTACATTGGGATTTATTTGCCATTTTTCTGCAACTTCACTTTTTAAAACACCAGAAATATCAAAAGGCGAATTTGAAATGTCCGATAACTTTAAAGAATTTACTTCAAATAAGTGTTCAAGGTTAATTAGTGCATAATATTCACCTAAATCGCCAACAAACTTTTTGCTACTAAAATGAGCAAATCCTTTTTCTTTTAGTATAGTCTCAATTTGCTTTTCAATATTTAATTTCCGTTGCAATAAAGTAGTTATTGAACTATCAGAAACAAATGGTTTATCAAAATTGTTTGGCTTGATATCTTTGATATAATTTTCAATTTGTTCGCTGTTTAGGAAAACTTGCGTAGGATTATTAAACGGTGGTCTTTCTGTGTTTTGTGGACTCAACAGTTCTCCATTTTCAATTTTATCTGCATATTTTGGTTCTAAACGAAAATCACCTTTTCCTCTGAAATTCAAAATCACGGCTTGAACTCCTGACAAAACAGCAATTTGTAGACCCGTTTCTTCACTTTCGTAAAAATCGTTTTTGTTCAAACGCATTTTCACTTGTTTGCCTTTCAACCAACTTTCAGGACAATAGCCGTTCCAACTTTTTGAAATTTCCAATCGTTTTAATTTTCCTCCATTGTCTTCAATTATTTTAAGCAATGTTTCCTTATTTATTTTGAAAGTATTCATTGTCAATTCAAATGCTTTTTGATCGCTTCCTAGCTCTTGAAAAAATGAAAACTTTTCAAATTCCAAAAAGTCTGGATTTAACTCCTCATCAAAAATATATCCTCCGTCTCCCATAATTAAATTTTGAAAGTTTTATGTTTGTAGTTTGGTTCAATTTTTTGTTTTGCCTTTATGTAATATAACCTTAAGAAAGGATAGATATGAATATCTTTTTCAGTAAGTCCAGTCATTCTTAAAGCTTCGTCTGCCTCATACCCAATTTCAGTAT
>JAFDZJ010000426.1 GCA_018266965.1 Bacteroidota bacterium | reverse complement strand
GCGGTATAATCATTATACCCTTTGTCGAAAACATAAATGGTGTCTTTGTTCATGGTGAGTTTGTCTAACAAAATATGGTCGTGAGTGGCAGCACTAGTGAACCAGACCATTTTCGGAACAGTTTCATCTACATTGATAATGGTGTGCATTTTTAAAATGGACTATCAGAATATGTATGTGTCTGATAAGAATGCATTAATTGAAGTTGTTGTTGATTGGTTTAAAACAAACGAGGAAACTTCTTGAAGATTTCTACCATTTGTGCAAAAACACAAACAAGAAAGAATAGTAGAACCCCAGCTAATGCCAAAGTAATGACAGTATAAAAACCCACCAAAACAACTTGAAGTATGAATCCTAAAATTTCCATGGCTCTAATATAACAAAAACTAAACCAACAATAAAATGAATTTCACAAGCACTTGGGCTTTAGATATTAATAATAGAGCCTTTTGTGGTATGATATTTCTCTGTTTGATGCCAATTGCCGTTGTCATCTTGATAGATAATGCCAAATTTTTCTAGGGTTGCAATTGCTAAATTAGTTGCATCTTCAAAGTTCTCGGTTTTATCTTGCCAGTTTTTTAAAACAACATCTTTCGGGTCAGACATAATAAAATCATTTTGATTCCAATCGCAAATAACATCTTTGTTTTCAATCCATAAATCAATCCAAGATTTTATTTTTCCATCTTGAATTAATACTGCATCTTTTTCATATCTAATAGCTTTCATTATTAATCCATTGGTTTAATCATTTTTTCTATAAATTCAATTTCTTCTTGGCTCAGTTTGTACTTTTTATAGAGCTGTTGGTCGATGTTAGAAATGGTTTTTGACCAATCAATGTCGGAATTGGAAGTGAAATCTAAAAGCGGGATGACAAATCCAAAAGTAAAACTTCTATTAGGCTCGTTTAAAACCATATATGCAAAAAATCTTGTATGAGTGTATTTGATAAAATTATCAACATCAATTTTTTCAGGAGAATGAAATAACAACATTTTGCTTCTTCCAAACACCTCTTTGGGTTTAAATACATCAATAATCTCAGATGCTCTTGTGAGTACTTGTTCAATTGTCGGCACACCCGAAACCAAAGTTTTTTTAGGATAAGCAGAAGGCATAGCCACTTTATATTGGTCAATTAATTGAGTGTTTTTTTCAATAGTTGTTCGTTCAACGAAATACCATTTTGCTCTCCCTGCTGATCCTGACTTGTCATTTGTCAACAATCTAATTGGGTCTTTGAAATCACTTGGCTCTAAGGAATATAAATTAGGGTTATTTTCAATAAAATCGCTTTCTATTCCAAAAGTTTTATTTGAAACATAAGTTTTAAGTTTATCCCCAAATAATTTAACTCCAACTGTAAAATCTGGATTTGGAGACAAAACTTCCCATTCATCGATATTTACTTCTCTTATTGTATCAGAATATATGCGATTTGAAAATTCAAAAGTTTTGAGAGTTTTGGTCATATCACGATTAACAATTGAAACTCCAGCTGAAAGATTTACACTATCTCCGAAGATTGGTTTTGGATTAATATCATCTCTATACCACGCTCTTTTATCAGTAGTTCCTTCAAAAGCATTAATTGATATTGTATGCCCATCACTTAAAATCCTTTCTCCAAAACCTTGATAAGTTCTAACATCATCAAACCATCCTCCAAACGGATAAATTAATGACGATTTTTTCCCAATTTTATCAGCAATATTTTGGAAATGATAATAAAGCCATCTTGAATTTGCTTGTGATTGGGATTCCGTTTTTTCAACAGTATCCTGATACGGTGGATTTCCCACTACCACATCTAATTTCAGTTTTTTTCCATTGATGGTGAGCGTATCTTTTTCAATAAAATTATTTTCTTTTATTAAATCGTAGGAGGTGTAATTTTCTTCTATTAGTTTCATGTCTAATTCTAATAATTTGTAAACTTTAAGTGTAAATTCATACGCAATTTTGGAGGTAGGTATTGCGTAAAAATTGTTTGCGATTTCTTTGCCAAATTTCTTGTAAACCGCATACACAAACTCGCCTTGTTTGGAAGCTATATCCAAAATATTGGTTTTAGCATTAATGGCATTTTCTGGCAATGCGTTGAGCATCATATCCGTAACATTCTCTGGCGTTACCACTTCGGAATCCGACAAACGGCTAAATTTTTTCATGGCATTACTTGCTCTTTCTATGGGAGAAATTGTGGAATCATTTGCCAAAGTATTGATATTTTGGATTTTATAATCCAGCTCACTCAACACAAATGGATTGATGTGTTGCTGAAATAGGGAAAGGATTTGTTTGTCAAGATTTAGGTTGTTAGCAATTCTTTGGTTATCTGTATCTCCTCCAATCTCGTTGATGATTTCCTGTAATGCTTTCACTCTGGAATCTGTGAGAAATGCAAAAAACAAAATCCTAGCATAATACATTGCAAACTGACCTTTGTAGTCGTTTTCCGGTTTTTCTTCTTTGTTTTTTGGTTTTGGAGGAGTACCATCTTCTATGGTTCCAGCACCTTCTCCACCTTCAGAAGTTTCAATATCATCTCCATCGCCTTTTTTTTGTTTTATTTCAATTCCACCTCGCGAATTGATTTTATTTTGTCGCTCTATTTCGGTTTTTATAGCTTCTATGTCCAACAAGGCATAATCAATAGAAATAGTTGTAGCTTCGTCCAAAACACTTTTACTGTTAGAATATTTACGAACAGCATCTAAAATATCAGTGGGCTGAATTTCTACCATCTTTTTGTTATTCAGCACAATGATAGGAGAAATTTCCAATTCTCGTTTGATTCTTTCAGCCAAAAGACTGTTACCGTTTTTGTCAGTATTTACATTGTATATCTGCGATTTTTGTTCCTGCATTTGGAACATTCTGTTCGGGTTGAAATCTACTAACAATGTTTGTGGTTTCATATTGAATTTTACCACATCGCCATTGGGTTCTTTATAAACTTTGATGTATTGGTTTTGCAAACGAAAGACAGCTTGATCATACTCTTGTGGAGAAGCAGTATCTTTCAGATACAACATGGTGTCCCATTCCGGAACAGTACTACCGGTAAGCATTCTGTTAACAGTCAAAGTAAGAGTTTTTATATTCTCTCGTTCACAATTTTTGATTTTGGATTGTACAGCTTGTGTGTCTTTGTAATTCCTTTCGTTATCAACCCCGGAAATATTGATGATTTCAAAGGTAGAAAGATGTTTGAATTTATAGTTTTTTATTAATTCTTCCAAGGCGTCGCAAGAAGCTCTATAAGGCAAAACACAAACAATATGTCGGCACATTTTGCCATCTTTTATTTTGTCGTAATCCAGGAAACTTAACAGATTTTCGTCTGTTTCCGAACCGTCAATAACTTTCAGTAAATCTAAAATTTCGGCTTCGTGAACAAATTTTTTATGAAGATTTGTCTTCGTGTCTTTGGTAATAGATTGTGGCTTGAAAAGTTCCGAAAAAGCGTAGGTAACACCATTTTTTTTCAGTTCTTCCATTTTCTTTCGAGAAGAATCATTGGGATTAAACGCAAAACGAACCATTTGAGGAAAGCCATAGTAAGGATTGTCCCATTCCTTTATTTCGTCTTTGTTTAGATTTTCTAAATCCCATTTTTCTTGATCATCGGCAATGTCGGGAAACTGATAAAATGCAATAATATCATCATCGGAGAACTCGCTGTCCATCAAAATACGGTAAGGAGTTCCGGAAAGATGAATGCGGATTTTAGCTATAAAAACCTTATTGGTAATTTCCAAATCGTCCAAGGAATTGTCATTGAATTTTAATTCGTTTTTGATTTGTTTGGCACTGAAATTTTCTGTTTTTAAAACTTTGCCATATTCTTCGGCTCTTGCTCCAAAATGTGTTTCGTCTATTAAAAGTAAATCAATTTCATTCTCAAAAAGTGCTTTGTGTTTGGTTTTAATTTCATTTCCTTGCAAATCTTGTAAGGTCAGAAATAGTACAAATTTTTCATCGGCTTGTTGTTTATCTGTGATAACAGTATCGCTTTGCAACAGAGAATTGCTATCCAAAAAACTGTACCCGTCAAATTTCTTATGGCTTTCTACTGTTTTTTTCCATTCTTCTTTTACATCTGCTTTTGCAGAAACAACCACTACAGATTTAGCACCCATTTCAACAGCACAACACATTGAAGTAAATGACTTACCGAAACGCATCACAGCATACATCAATAAGTTTTTTCTTCCTTTGTCGATTGCTTCACGAAACCTGCTTATAGTTTCTTGTTGGTTAGGTCTTGGATTGTAATTTTCCGTTCTTTGGTAAGTGTGTATAATCGGAATATGACTTTCATCAAAACGATAATATTGATATTTGGGGTCGTTGTTTTTGTGTCTGCTTTTTATGTCTTCAATGGATTCTTGTAAATCTGTTTCTGTTGTATTTTCAAAAAATTCATTGGAATAATAAGGAATTTCTTTTAAAGTATTTGGCTTTAAGCGACTTCTTTTCAAATCGTTTTCCAGAAAATAGTGAACGGCATAATCTCTGAAAAAAGTTTCGTCATCAACTTTTGCTACATTTTCAAATTTTTTTTCAAGGTTTGGGAAATACTTTCGCCATTCGTTCAATCTCGTTTCAAGCGGACGATAAGTGTCTCCAACTTTCAGATAATTCGGAATAGTTTCTGTGGTAAAAGCATATATTTGTGGTTCCACTCTACCGATGATCAAATCATTTAGTATATCTATATTGATGTTATCCATGTCGCTCATTGGTTTTTTAATTTTCCATTAAATCAATAAAACGAGTATTTTTTTGTAAACCCCAATCCATAATATTGCAATAAATTCCATTATGCAATTTTATGTTTTTCTTTTGGCAACCTTTACATTTTTGTATTTCTGTTTTGGTTTCAAAAATATCAGTAATTTCTGTAATTTGATCTTT
>JAFDZJ010000425.1 GCA_018266965.1 Bacteroidota bacterium | reverse complement strand
TTCGTAAAGTTTTGCTAAACAAGTTCCTGGAATTATCGCAATGTATGCCTTGTAATCTGGATTTTCTGTTGAAGCTGGCAGACAAGGAATTTCAAATCTTTCTCCGTCAAAATCATTAAAATCTATTTCAATTGGAACTCTTGCTTCTTCTGAAATTTTATAAAGGAAACGAATGTCAATTACTCTGTAAAAAACATTGTAATCGCTTATCTTTTCGTTTTTCGGAAAATCGCCTTTATATTCTCCGTCCGTTAAAATAATGGCGTTTACACGAACTAAATTTTCTTTTAATTCCTGATAATTTGCTAATGTATTTGCTAACTGAAAAATTTCAGACGATTCTTCAATTTCGTTTACATATTCTTTGCTTATGCACTTATTGAAAAAGTTTGTAATTCTTTTTTGTGCCGTTTCAATTTCAGCTTTGCTTGTTGTTTCAATTTCATCTGTTCCTTTGAAAACGGTAATAAACAAATCAACTGTTTCGTAGTTATCAGAAACAGAATAGGCATTTATTTGATGCTGGTTTCTTGTACCAATTGCTTTTTTATCAAAAGCTAAACTTACATTTTCTGTTTCGCCAGCATCTGCAAGACTATTTACTGAAATTTGCGTAAAAATCTGTTCAGAATTTCCTCCGTTTTCTTCACTCAACTGTGTTGCTCTGATGTCTTGTTTCAGATTTTGATAAAATTTTATAAGTTCTTTTTCCATAGCATCGCAATAATCAAGAATTTAGAATATTAAAAACTTCGGGTTCGTCAATAACAAAAGGTGTGCATTGCGATAGAATGATTGAATATTTCACATCGCCAACACCAGCACGAATGTCGTTTTCTTCAATTCTCGGAAAATCATTTTCTATTTTGTAAAATATATCTTGACGAATACGATAACCTATATTTTCATAAAGATTCCGTTGCAAATCAAAATAACCAACTTCGTAAAGCTTGCTTTTAAATTTGTTTAAAACGATCGTTTCCGATTTCAAAATTTCAGTAACAGAATCAACAATGTCGTTTAGTGTTTCTTCTGTATTTTGAAGTTGTTCCAACGAAATGTGATATAAAAATAAATTGTCCAAATTGGAAATGTCTAATTGTCTTTCACTGCTTATATGAACTTTCTGATGATTGTTTCCGTGAGTTGTTTTTACTTCAATAGCCCAAGTGTTGCTTTGGAAATCACGAACTTGTTTTTCAGTGCCGATCCAAGTATTTACAACAGAAAGGAAGTCATTATTAGTGAGCAAAAACTTTCTCAAAAAATATAATTCGCCAAACAAACCTCTTTGTTCTTCTGGTGTTAATCCTTGCAAACCGATTTTATTAAACAACGATTTCCATTTTTCAAATCGATTTAAAACTTCTTTGATTACGTTCTTTGCATTGGTTTCAGTAGCAATACTTGCAATTAAATCTTCACAAAGCACTGAAAAAATATCTTTGTGTTCAAAGTTGAGTAATTTAAAAATCAGGATGTTTTTGCCTTTTTCATTTGGCGAAGCATACAAATCAACTTGAATTTCTTGCAAATTGGAAAAGCTGGAAGTATTTAGTTCTGTTTTTTCGTCTATGGCAATGTAAATGCACAGTAATTTTTCTGGGTGTTGCAAAGCAACATACACATCAGGCAAAACTGAACCTGAATATCTACGAAACAACAAACCTTTTGAAAGTGATTTGTCGTTTGCCAATTCTTTCCATATTTGTTTAATCTTCGTCATTATTATCGTTTTCTACATCATCATTAATATCGAATTTTGAAAGTAACTGTTCGTGTACAGCAAAAGTTACCGTTGGATTTACTCTACTTCTTGGAAAACTTACCGCAAAACCTACAATTGGCTCTTTGCCGTTGTAACCTGCTTTTTCAGGATTTAAAAGGAAAAGTATCAATAATGCTGTTGTTGGATTTCTAAATTCATTTCGTACAACTTCGCCTTTCGGAAAATCATTTTTGTAATCTTTATTCAAGACTTTTGTACGTTCTAATGCTCTTTGAAATTCATCTTCTGTCAAATCAAAAAATTCATCTTTTGGACTAATGATGTGATTTTTCCGAATGTTCAAATTGTGTTTATCATCTTTTTCTGGGTCACTTGTTCTTATTATGCAACCAATATTAGTAATACCATTTGATGAATTTAGGTTGTAATTAAATTCGGCATCTCTCTTAAAACGAATTGCAATATTCCATTTTGTAAGTTCGGCACTTTTGTTTGAGACATCAATAAAATCAAGCAATTTGGTAGGTTCAACTTTTTTCAAATTTTCTGAAACTTTGAAGTTTTGAAAAAACGGTTTTACCAATTCAACTGAAACATTTCGCCAAAGAAAATGATTGTCTTTTCTTGCAAATTCTGACGACAAAGAATTGATTAAACTTTTCGTTACCTCTAAATTTGATTGTACAACTTTTTGGTTTTTTTGTAACTGATAGGATTCTATCAATCTTCCAGCCCAAGAAATATCAACATTTACGGCTCTGCGAATTTTGTTAGAAGCCGAAATTTGCAATACGCCAGGGTGCGTTCGCACACGCAGAGCATATTGTTCTGGTGTACTTCCTGCCACTTCCGACATATATTCAAACTCGCTACGCAATTCTTCGGAAGCCAATGTAATGTGGCAAAACCACTCGTTTAGCTCTCTGCTTGTAAACAAACGACACAAATCAGCATATCCAGGACGATAACCAAACCAACGCCCCATTTGCATTAACGTATCATACATTCTCGAAGCACGCAGATAATAACTTACCGATAAGCCTTCCAAAGTCAAACCTCGTGAAAGTTTATCTCCACCAACCGCAATTACAGAAAGTCCGTCTTTGTGGTCAAAGTAATTCAACGCATCGGCAGAACCTCCGTTAATTTCTCGTACTTCAATTTTTGCAGTTGCAGAATGTAAATGTGGTAAAACTTCTTCCCAAGTGTGTACACTAATTTGTGAATCCACATTTGGCATTGTGTCAAGAATTTTTTGCGAAACGGTTTTGTAGCTTTTATAGGTTTCTGTTATCACATCGCCATTATGCTCAATGTCGTATTGGTGGTCTTCTTCAAATGTTTTTTTGATTTCATCAAGAATATTTGGAACATTCATTTCAATTCCTCTGCGATAGAAATTAAATGTGTTTTCAACCATTTCTTTGATTTGCTTTTGCCAGCGTGTATAACGACTAACGTGAATAAGCATTGAATTGTGAACTTTATCTTGTCCTCTCAATTTTCTTATTGCACAAGTCAAAATGAAACATTTGATTGCTGTTTTCATAGATTCTGGTAATTCATTAGGGAAAGCATCATCTTTTTTGTGTCCGTTTGGAATTGAATCTCTGTAATCATCAACACGGTTTACGATTGGTAAAACATTATCGCTTTCGTCTTCCAAAACTTTAATACCGAAAACTTTTTCGGGTCCGATATAATTTGTAGGTGCTGGAATGTTGATGATAAAATCTCTTGGAAACAAATCATCTTCTTTAATCGGGATAAAAATATTGGCAAAAGGTGTTGCTGTGTAACCAACATAACCGCTTCTATCAAATAAATTCAGAATGTTTTTATGTGTTGGTTAATTCGTGTTGCTTTATCATCATCTTTATTTGTATTGATTGAAGCATTATCAGCCTCATCATCTATCAGTAAAAAAGATTTACTTCTTATTTTTTTTGTTCCATCTGGTAAAGTTTCAGATTGTGCAGTAAGCCAAGTATGTAACCGTTCTAAAACTTTTGAATTTTTCTTTACAACTGCAATAATTGGTTCGGAAGTGTTGAAATTTACACCTCCCATTGAATTGGCTGTTTTTGTTGCAAAATCTCCTTTATCAAGACTTGAT
>JAFDZJ010000424.1 GCA_018266965.1 Bacteroidota bacterium | reverse complement strand
AATGAAAAAGTCTATGCCGATAAAATCAATGAAGAGATAGCTAAAATTTATTCTAATCAAAAAATTTATATTCTTGCAGGTTCAGACCCTGGAAATGCTCAATACATAAAAGCTCAATTAGAAAAAAAATTCTCCAATTCCGTTATTTCTATTGTGAAATCTGCTAATGATATACTCACAGACAAAAATATGATGACAGGACAACCAGCACCAGTTATTGCTGTTTTGGCTGCGTCAACAGATACTTTGGCTAATGATTTTGCGAATAGAATGGTTCAAATATCCAAAGAAACCGATGGTAACAAAGCGTTCAGTATGTATTTTTCGCCTATTTTTGAAAAACAAACAAATGCACTTTCCCAAGTGAGTTTGGTATATCTTATTGATAGAAAAATAAATACCGATGGTAGTTTTGAAAAAGAAGTTTTGGCAGATTATCAAAAAAAATATTGTACAAGCCCCAACAAATATGCTGTTATCGGTTTTGATGTGGTAAACGATGTCCTAAGCAGAGAGAATAAAAATGGCGAAATCTTCAAAAAAATAGATACAATACAAACTCAACTAGCAACCAAATTTCAATTTGTAAAACCTAGCCCTAGTGGTGCATATATCAATACTGGTTTTAGGATTGTGAGATTGGTGCCATAATATTAATACAATTTCAAATAATTTATGAAAGCACTTATATTTCCAGGACAAGGATCTCAATTCGTCGGAATGGGAAAAGAACTATACGACTCTAGAAAAGATATAAAAGATCTTATGGAATCGGCAAATGATATATTAGGATTCGACATTTTAACTATCATGTTTTCTGGCTCCGATGCAGATCTCAAAAGAACAGAAGTTACCCAACCAGCGATATTTATACATTCTACAGCTGCACTGAAAGCTATTGATGGACTTGGTGCAACTATGGTTGCTGGACATTCTTTGGGAGAATTTTCTGCATTGGTTGCTAATGGAGTTTTGTCTTTTGAAGATGGGTTGAAATTGGTTTCGTCCAGAGCAAAAGCAATGCAAGAAGCTTGTGATGCTAATCCTAGTTCTATGGCTGCAGTACTTGGTTTGCCCGATGATAAAGTGGAAGAAATTTGCTCTACAATAGATGGGGTAGTAGTACCTGCCAACTATAATTGCCCTGGTCAATTAGTGATTTCCGGAGAAACAAAAGCAGTAGAATTGGCTTGTGAAAAAATGAAAGAAGCAGGAGCAAAAAGAGCTTTGTTATTACCAGTTAATGGTGCTTTCCACTCTCCTTTAATGCTCCCTGCACAAGAAAAACTAGCTGTAGCAATAGGAAATACTAATTTCAGAAAGCCTACTATTCCGGTATATCAAAATATTACAACTACTGCAGTACAAGATCCGGAAATGATCAAACAAAATCTCATCAAGCAACTGACAGGTCCAGTAAAATGGACACAATCTGTGCAGAATATGATAAAAGATGGTGCTTTGTCTTTTATAGAAGTGGGACCTGGAAAAACTTTGCAAGGTCTTGTGAAAAAAATAAATTCGGAAGTAACAACTTCATCAGCAATTTAAAATAATAAATAAGCCACAATATAATTGTGGTTTTTTTGATGCTATGTCTTTTGATAAACAAACTTTTTTCTCTCCCGGTAAGTTATTGATAAGTTCGGAATATTTTGTTCTCGATGGTGCTTTGGCTTTGGCTGTGCCTACAAAACTAGGGCAAGAAATGACTGTAGAAACTATCGAAGATGGCAATTCAATTATTGAATGGAGAGCCTTTCATGAGAGTAAGTATTGGTTTTCAATTTTATTCAATAGCCTTGATTTTTCAGTTATTTCTACCGACAATGTGGCAGCGGCAAATTTTATTTTAAAGGTTTTTGAAAAACTAAAAATACTCAATCTTCAATTCTTTAAAAATAAAAATTCCTTCGTAGTGGAAACTAATTTGCAATTTCCAGCAAACTATGGATTGGGTAGTAGCTCTACACTTATGAATAATTTGGCAAATTGGGTTGGCGTTTGTCCTTTTACACTCAATAGTCTATCTTTGGGTGGAAGTGGTTATGATATTGCTGTCGCACAGGAAAATTCTGCTATTTTGTACAAAAATTTACCGGAAATTTCTTTTGAAAAAATCTGTTACAATCCTACTTTTGCAAATCAACTTATACTAATCCATCTTAATACAAAACAAGATTCCAGAGAAGGAATACAATTGTATAAATCCAAAATTTTAGATAGACAAAAAATTTTAGAATTTTCTAATCTTACTCAATCTATTATACAGGCAGATACAATTGAGGCTTTTTCCGAATATATGGAACTTCATGAACGAACAATTTCTGAATATTTGGAAATTAAAACTGTCAAGGAATCTTATTTTTCAGATTGCCCTGTTTTTGTGAAAAGTTTAGGTGCTTGGGGTGGCGATTTTGTATTGTCGATGAAATTTGAAGGTTATAAGACCTATTTTTTGGAGAAAGGATTTTCTGATATTTGGCAATGGAAAGATTTAGTTGTTTGATATACAGTTGATTACGATAAATTTATATATTTTGTTATTTTGTGCCTAATTGTTATCTTTAAGAACTTTTTTATTTAACTATAATTTAATCTAATATTCTGTAAAAAAACAGAAACATTTATTATGAAAAACAACACAATTATTGATCAGTTGCATCAAATGGGTATCAATGGTTTTCAAGAAGTAGTCTATAATCCTTCTTATGAGACCTTATTTCAAGAGGAAATTTCTTCTAAAAATGAAGGTTTTGAAGTTGGAGAATTAACCGAATCAGGAGCTATTTCTGTGAAAACAGGAGTTTTCACTGGTCGTTCTCCGAAGGATCGTTTTATAGTAAAAGATGCCGTAAGCAAAGATACAATCTATTGGGATGGAAAAGTAAATTTGCCAACAACAGCGGAAGTTTTCAGTTCTTGTAAAGAGCTAGTCGTAAAACAACTTTCTACTTCAAAAAAATTATTTGTGGTAGATACTTTTTGTGGTACCAATCCAGATACCCGATTGAAAGTAAGATTTATTATGGAGGTAGCTTGGCAAGCACATTTTGTTACCAATATGTTTATCCGTCCTTCCAATTATGAATTAGAAAATTATGGAGAACCAGACTTTGTTGTACTGAATGGTTCCAAAACTACCAATCCTAACTGGAAAGAACAAGGATTGAATTCTGAAAATTTTGTTATGTTCAATCTAACCGAAAAAATGCAGATTATTGGTGGTACTTGGTATGGTGGAGAAATGAAAAAAGGAATGTTTGCTATGATGAATTATTATCTACCACTAAAAGGAATGGCTTCCATGCACTGCTCTGCAAATGTAGGAGAAGAAGGTGATGTAGCTCTTTTCTTTGGACTTTCGGGTACAGGTAAAACTACTCTTTCTGCTGATCCTAAAAGATATTTAATAGGTGATGATGAACATGGTTGGGACAACAACGGTGTTTTCAATTACGAAGGTGGTTGTTATGCCAAAGTAATCGATCTGTCCGAAGAGAAAGAACCGGATATTTTCCGTGCTATAAAAAGAGATGCTTTATTGGAAAATGTTGTGGTTAACAATGGTGTTGCTGACTACAAAGACAATTCTATTACAGAGAATACTAGGGTTTCTTATCCAATATATAATATCAATAAAATTGTATTGCCTTCCAAAGCTGGTCACGCAAAAAAAGTAGTTTATCTTTCTGCTGACGCTTTTGGAGTGTTGCCTCCGGTTTCTGTGCTTACAGAAGATCAAGCTCAATACCATTTCTTGTGTGGTTATACTTCCAAATTAGCAGGAACCGAAAGAGGAATTACCGAGCCTCAACCTTCGTTTTCTCCGGCTTTTGGAGAAGCTTTTCTTACCTTGCACCCAACTATGTATTCCAAAACACTTATTGGTAAAATGAAAGAACATGGTGCAAAAGCTTATTTGGTAAATACCGGTTGGAATGGTACAGGAAAAAGAATTTCTTTGAAAGATACTCGTGCTATTATTGATGCTATTATAGATGGGTCAATAGAAAATGCGCCAAAAACTATCATACCAATCATGAATTTGGAAATCCCAACTTCTCTACCCAATGTTTCTGAAGGCATCCTAGATCCAAGAGCTACCTATGCCAATGAATCCGAATGGGAAGCCAAAGCAAAAGATTTGGCAGGTAGATACATCAAAAATTTTGAACAATATTGTGATAATGAAGATGGAAAAAAACTAGTTGCAGCTGGTCCACAATTGTAAACTATTTCTTTTTAATCCAAATATAAAAGCTACCTTTTTGGTAGCTTTTTTTTTATTGTTGTAATAGATGTATCATTGCTAATTTGTATCCAAATAGGCCAAAGCCGGAGATAACACCATCGCAATATGGGGCTGTTACGGATTTATGTCGAAACTCTTCTCTTTGATAGATATTGCTGATATGGACTTCTACTTTTTGTTTCTTTATACTTTTCAGACAATCTGCAATTGCATAAGCATAATGTGTGTATGCACCAGGATTGATGATTGTTGCATCATAATCCAACTCTTGTAATCGATTGATAATTTCGCCTTCTATATTGGATTGGAAATATATGATTTCGGTATTTGGAAATTCGTTTATTAATTCTTTCAGAAAGGTTTCCATGGAGGTACTACCATAGATTTCAGGCTCTCTTGTTCCTAGGAGATTAAGATTTGGCCCATTGATTATTAGTATTCTCATATACTTTTTTTTAAAATCAAATATAAGAAAAAACCTTCAGAAAAAAATCTGAAGGTTTGTAGCCCGTAGGGGAATCGAACCCCTCTTACCAGAATGAAAATCTGAGGTCCTAACCGATAGACGAACGGGCCGAAGATTTTATAATTAAGCTAACTTATTAACTTTTTTAGTCAATTTGCTTTTCAAGTTAGCAGCTTTATTCTTATGAATAATATTTTTCTTAACCAATTTATCTAGTAAAGATATTACTTTTGGCAATTGTTCTGAAGCGATTTTTTTATCTTCTTCATTTCTTAATACCTTCAAAGCTGTTCTAGCAGTTTTGTGGTAATATCTATTACGCAATCTTTTTACTGCGTTTTGTCTAATTCTTTTTAATGCTGATTTATGATTTGCCATAACTATTTACTTACTGTCTCAATTGTGGTTGCAAAGATATAACTATTTTTTTAACCTGCAAATGTTTTTTTTAAATTTTTAATTTTTTTTGAAAAACTTAGTAGCCTATAGGGGAATCGAACCCCTGTTGCAAGAATGAAAATCTTGAGTCCTAACCACTAGACGAATAGGCCGTTTTTCGGTTTGCAAATGTAGGACTTTATTTTTGTTCTGCAAGTGTTTTTTGTTAATTGTTCTTTTTTTCTATCACTGTATTTTTTATACCCTTGTCTTCCAAAGACTTTTGAAGTTTGATTGCGTCTTCCAAGGTGCTTTCCTTGCCATAAGTATAGTAGAAAATTCCGTCTTTTTTTACTCTTTCTACCTGTGGAAGTGTTTGTAAAATATAAGACTTGTTGTCCAATTTGTCTTTGGAAACTGCAACTTCTACTGTATAGTAACTATAATTGTTTGTTGTATTGGGAAGGAAACCAATTGCATAAGCGTTTCTAAATCCTGCATCTCTAGCTGTTTTCAAATTGTTATCTCGTACGGAACCCATATTGGTATTTGCAAAATAATATTTGTAAAGATCGTTTTCTTTAATGATAAGTATGTCTTTCAGTCCTTTTAGTTCTGGAGAATCGTCGTTGAATTTGTTTGTGGTGCTGAATAGAAAAATTCTGAAATTATTTTTCAAAGGTTCTTCTTTTGGCTTTTCAACTACTTTGTGTTCTGGTGTGGCTTTTATTCCTTTTTTATCATCGATACTTTTTTTGTATTTAATAATTGCATCATAGATACTTGCAGCAACTTCTTCTTGACCATTTTCTGAAGATAGGTAAGCGGCATCTTCATAATTATTGATAAATCCAGTTTCTATCAATACAGATGGCATTGCATTCATCCTGAGGACATGGAGGTCTTTTTGCATTACTCCTCTGGATAGTCTTTTGTTTTTATTGGTGAAATTATCTTCCACCAATGCTCCAAAAGTAAGACTGGCTTGTAAATATTTATTTTGATTAACTTTTAAAGCAATTAGCGACTCTGGTGAATTTGGATCGTAGGAAGAGAATCTCTCTTTGTCTTTTTCATCTATAAAAACTACATCATTCTCTCTTTTTGCAACTTCTAAATTGGTTTTGTTTTGGTTGGGACCTTGTACAAATGTTTCCGTTCCATTGGTAGCAGTTGTCTTTGCAGCGGAAGAATTAACATGTACCGATACAAAAAGGTCTGCTTTGCTACTGTTTGCCAAATCAGTTCTGTCCCCAAGAGATGGATATACATCTTCTTTTCTGGTATATATTATTTTATAATCCTTATTTTT
>JAFDZJ010000423.1 GCA_018266965.1 Bacteroidota bacterium | reverse complement strand
AGAGAGGAATTGGAATTGATAGAGTCTGTGTATCCAGAATTTAACCGTGATGACTATATGAAAGGCGATTTGCAACCTGTATTTTTCGGTTCGGCTTTGCATAATTTCGGAGTGAGAGAATTGCTAGATGCTTTTATAGATATTGCTCCTATGCCTCAACCCAAAGAAACCGAACAGAGAATTGTAAAGCCCGAAGAGAAAAATTTTACCGGATTTGTTTTTAAAATCCATGCCAATATGGATCCAAAACATAGGGATAGATTGGCTTTTGTGAAAATAGTTTCCGGAACTTTTAAGAAAAATGAAAATTATCTATTAGTAAGAGAAGGAAAAAAAATGAAATTCTCTTCTCCTAATGCTTTTTTTGCTGATAAAAAAGAAGTGGTGGACGAAAGTTTCCCCGGTGATATTGTAGGTTTGCACGATACAGGTAATTTCAGGATTGGAGATACACTTACCGCAGGGGAGAAAATAAGTTTCAAAGGAATACCAAGTTTCTCACCAGAGCATTTCCGATACATCAACAATACAGATCCTTTGAAAGCAAAGCAATTAGCAAAAGGTATCGACCAATTGATGGACGAAGGTGTTGCTCAACTTTTTACACTAGAAATGAATGGTAGAAAAATTATCGGTACTGTTGGTGCTTTGCAATATGAAGTTATACAGTATAGATTAGAACACGAGTATGGTGCAAAATGCAGTTATGAACCACTATCCATGCACAAAGCTTGTTGGGTGGAAGCCGATGAAAAGTCTGATGAGTTCCGAGAATTTGCAAGATTGAAACAAAGATTTTTGGCGAGAGACAAATACAATCAATTAGTTTTTCTGGCGGATTCTTCTTTTACTATTCACATGACACAAGAGAAATTTCCGAATGTAAAGCTCCATTTCATTAGTGAATTCAAAAACCAATCTTAATTTTTTTTATTTTAAACAATAAATTACTTCTCTTACTATGAAAAATTATTTAGACTTACTACAACATATAATCGATAATGGTAGCAATAAGGACGATAGAACAGGTACCGGTACTAGAAGTGTGTTTGGATACCAATTGAGATATGATTTGTCCAAAGGTTTTCCATTGGTAACTACCAAAAAGGTTCATCTGAAATCCATCATCTACGAATTGTTGTGGTTTTTGAAAGGGGACACCAATATAAAATATCTAAAGGATAATGGAGTAAGTATTTGGGACGAATGGGCAGATAAAAATGGAGATTTAGGACCGGTATATGGAGAACAATGAAGAAGTTTGAAAGGTGCAGATGGAAAAGTAATCGATCAAATATCGGAACTTATTAATCAAATAAAAACCAATCCAGACTCCAGAAGATTGATTGTTTCCGCATGGAATGTTGCCGAAATCCCAAATATGGCACTTGCACCTTGTCATACCATGTTTCAGTTTTTTGTAGCCGATGGGAAATTGTCCCTTCAACTCTACCAAAGAAGTGCAGATGTTTTCTTGGGAGTACCATTTAATATTGCAAGTTATGCCTTGCTTTTGATGATGGTTGCACAAGTTTGCAATTTGGAGGTTGGAGATTTTGTTCATACATTTGGAGATGTCCATATCTACAACAACCATATTGAGCAAGTCCATAAGCAACTTTCCCGTGAACCTCGGACATTACCAATAATGAAAATTAATCCATTGGTAAAAAATATTTTTGATTTTGATTATCAAGATTTCACATTAGAAAATTATGACCCGCACCCTGGGATAAAAGCACCAGTAGCTATCTAAAATATATCAAAAATCACTTCCAAAAACTGGAAGTGATTTTTTTATTGTTTGAAATTGTTAATTTACTTTGTGCCAAGTTTGACTTCTACCAATCAAAGAAAATCCTATGTACCCTCTTACATTCAGATCATCTCCATTTCTTTTGATTGTACATTTATATACTTTTCCATTTTTAGGGTCGGTAATTGTACCACCAGTAAACTCATCACCATCTTTTTTCAAATCTCGGATTATTTCCAAACCTATTAGTGGCTTGTTTTTTCTGTCATCTTTGCAATTTACACAAGTTTCGTGTTCAGGCTTTGCAAGTAGTTGCGATATTTTCCCGTAATATTTCCCGTCTGATTTCTTAAAAATTTCAATTATAGATTTTGGTTTTTGAGTTTCATCATCTATTGTTTTCCATTTTCCCTCTATTTGTGCAAACGACATCGAGCTAATCATAATTGCACCGAAAGCTAAAAGTAATTTTTTCATATCTATCTTATTTTTTGTTAGGATAAAGATATATAATTTTTCACAATTACAATAGTTATTGTTATTTATTGCATATATTATATTTAATATTTTATTTCTTTTAGTGATTTTTATTTTTTATGATAAACTCAATTTTTATTTATAAATGCTTTTTTAATTAATACTCAACAAAAAAAGTCCGAAAATATCGGACTTTTTATAATTATTTATTTTAAATATTAATTAGAATGGGTATTCATAAATTAATGATTCGTGGATAAATGGATTTCCTTGAGGGATTAGTTTCATCTTGGATAAAGTAGTTAATACTACAAATATAAACAAGCCAACAAAGAATAATACTGAACCAATTTCTAATAGACCAAAGTTCCAAAATGGACCTACTGTTCCTGGCATTACCATTAAGAAATGAGTTATCAATTGTCCAAAAATTACTATAATAGCCATGGTAACAACTACTTTATAATTTCTTTTGATACTAGAACTTACCATTACGATAAGAGGAATTAGGAAACAAGGGATCAAACTTGGTAAAAATAAAATTGAATAATACTCGAATCTACCGAAGAAATAATTTACCTCTTCTGGGATATTAGCATACCAATATAGCATAAATTGGGCAAACCAAGTATAAGTCCATACCATAGAAGTAGCAAATAACCATTTTCCTAAATCGTGTAAGTGATTGTCATTAAATTGAGGTAAGAAACCTTTTCTCTTTAAATAAACAGAAATTAAAATAATAACAGCAATAGCCGAAGTCCAACAACTAGTCATGGCAAACCATATATACATGGTTGAATACCAGTGTGGATCCAAAGACATTAACCAATCCCAAGCCCAAGAAGCTGAACAAAATCCGAAAAATGCAATATATCCAATAGACCAGCTATATACCTTTTTGTAATCCTCTCTGGATTTGGTGTCATCAACTTTTTTGGTTAATGATTTTAATTTCCAAACTATTAAAGAACCACCAATAACATAAATTAAAGTTCTTATGATATAAAAAGGAACATTCAAGAATTTTTTCTTTTCGAAAATCAATGGGTCAAAATCTTTGGAATTAGGATCTACCAAAGCAGGATCCATCCAATGAAATAAATGTCCGTAATGTGTCGCATTAAGAATTGCTACAATAATAAGAACTCCTCCTGCCCAAGGCATAAAAGAGCCAATAGCTTCCATAACTCTTGTGATAATGATAGACCAACCTGCATGAGCTGCATGTTGAATACTATAAAAAAACATTGCTGCTGCACTTAATCCAAACAAAAATACTGCTACAAAATGTATTGCAGATAGTGGTTCGTTAGCAATTTGATGTTTTACATGTTCTAAATGGGAAGGATCATTGTGTCCTCCATTCATTTCACTAGAATGAGTTGGTGCGTTGTGTCCATTTGCATGAGCAGCCTCCATCAAATGAGTGATTTTGGCATCATCTCCAAGCAAACCATGATTCATCATGTAACCAGCTCCAAAAAGTACTAACCCTAGAACAATCAGTATTATCGAAATCAATCTTAATTTAGGTGAAAATGTGTACATTGTGAATTTCTTTTAATTATTTTGTTGTAGGTTTAACATTCTCTTTTCCAGTTGCAGGAGTCGTAGTTGCCGAAGCAGTTGTAGTACTCGCTGTTGCAACTGCAGTAGTTTCGGTTGCAGGAGTTGCACTGATACCACCTTTGAAAGCAGACATCACATACATTGCTACTCTCCATCTGTCTCCAGGATTAAGTTGTCCGGCATAGGAACCCATTGCGTTTCTACCATTGGTAAGCACATAATGTACAGATCCAACAGTTACTTGTCTGTCCTTGTAGTTTGGTACGCCAGAGTAGGCACCACTTTGTACAATCGGTCCTTGTCCATCTCCACCTTCGCCATGACATACTGCACATACCTGATTGAATAATTTTTTACCTCTTTCCAAATCTGCTGCTTGATTAGCCACATTTAATGGAGAAGTAGAAATTAATTTTGCAGCATCATATCCTGCATTATATTCGTCGGCTTTCATGGATTTTGTAGAATTAACTTCTACAACACCATCTTTATTTTGTGCAACGGTTCCATCAACAGAAATCATTCCTGTTGCTCCATCATTAGCAACAAATGCTGGAATTGTATTTTCATGTTTAGAGTAAGCGTCCTCAGCCTTTTGCAAAGGGTCATAAGCTACCGGGAAATACATATCTGGGAAATATACCAATGGTGGATTGTCTTTTGGTCCACAAGAATTAAGTAATACTGTTGATACACCTAATATTGCACCTAATTTTAAAATATTATTTTTCATATTAAGCATCTTTTATGGTTATTTCTTCAACTCCAGTATCTACAAGTAATTGTTTTACTGCATCTACATTGTCGGTAACTATTTCCATTAGGAATTTGTCATCTGTAGTTCTTGGATCGGGATTTTGTGGTGGACATCCCGGATACATTTTGTTTCTAACTAGGAAAGTCCAAGACATCATGTGAGCCGAACAAAATACCATTAACTCAAACATTGGTACAACAAATGCAGGCATATTGTGAGCCCAATCAAAAGCTGGTTTTCCTCCTATACTTTGTGGCCAGTCATGATTCATCATGTACCAAGTTGTTAGGATACCAATAGTAATTCCATATACTGCATAGAGCCAAGCAGCATCGGATAATCTTGTTTTTTTCAAACCAAGAGCTTTATCTAGCCCATGGACTGGAAATGGGGTATAAACTTCGTTTATATCTATTCCTTTTTCTCTAAATGATTTTACGCCTTGCATCAAATCATCATCATCGGCATATAAGCCATATACAATTTTAGTGGTGCTCATCTCCTTCTTTTGCTTTATAAGTTTCGCCAGACATTTTTAAGATAGTTTTCAATTCTGCTTGTGCAATTACAGGGAATGTTCTTGCGTACAATAAAAATAGTACAGAGAAGAAACCTATCGTTCCTAAATATACTCCAACATCTATTATACTAGGCATGAACATAGTCCAAGATGAAGGTAAATAATCTCTAGATATATTGATAACAATAATATCAAATCTTTCAAACCACATTCCTATATTGATGATTAATGCAACAAAGAATGTCCAGAATATATTTGTTCTTAGTTTTTTGAACCAAAAAGATGCAGGAACAACCAAGTTACAAATAATCAAAGCCCAGAAAGCCCACCAGTATGGACCAGTTGCAGCTCCTGGTGATAGATAAGTAAAATCTTCGTATCTAGATCCAGAATACCAGCCAATAAAATATTCAGTAGCATAAGCAACTGTAACCATACCACCTGTTACTACTATTACAATGTTCATAATTTCTATATGGTACATAGTAATATACTCCTCAAGTTTACAAACTTTTCTTGCTACTAATAATAGTGTTTGTACCATTGCAAAACCAGAGAATACTGCTCCTGCAACAAAGTAAGGAGGGTAGATTGTAGAGTGCCATCCTTTGATAACTGATGTAGCAAAGTCAAATGATACCGTTGTATGTACTGAGAATACTAATGGAGTTGCTAAACCAGCTAACACCAAAGACAATTCTTCAAATCTTTGCCAATGTTTAGCTTTTCCACCCCAACCAAATGCTAGGAAAGTATATATCTTTTTAGTCCAAGGTGTTTTTGCTCTATCTCTAATCATTGCAAAATCCGGAATTAGTCCCATGAACCAAAATACTGTGGATACAGAGAAATATGTAGAAATTGCAAATACATCCCATAACAATGGTGAGTTGAAATTTGGCCAAAGCGTTCCAAATTGATTTGGAAGAGGGAATACCCAATATCCAACCCAAACTCTACCCATGTGGATTACTGGGAATATGGCTGCTTGTACTACTGCAAAGATTGTCATTGCTTCTGCAGAACGGTTAACCGACATTCTCCATCTTTGTCTAAATAATAATAATACTGCTGAGATTAGCGTACCAGCATGACCGATACCTACCCACCAAACAAAGTTAGTGATATCCCAACCCCAGTTGTTGGTTCTATTGAGTCCCCATGCTCCAATACCGGTACCGATAGTGTAAGCAATGCAACCAAATCCATAGATAAAAAGAACTAATGCTGCATATAGTGCTATCCACCATAATTTTCCTGCTCTTTGCTCTATAGGTCTTGCGATATCTTCTGTGATATCATGATAAGTCTTATGACCAATAATTAAAGGTTCCCTTATCGGAGCTTCGTAATGTCCTGACATTTTATACCTATTTATTATTTATTATTATTTTCTTTTCTATTTCTCACTTTTGTATGGTAGAATACATTTGGTTTGGTACCTATTTCTTCTAACAACAAATATCTTCTATTACTTGCAAACAATTCTCTGATATGAGAAGATTTGTCATTAATATCTCCGAATTGGATTGCTCCAGTAGAACATGCTTTGGAACATGCAGTTTGGAACTCTCCGTCGGTAACTGTTCTGCCATCTTTTTTAGCATCTAAAATCGTCTGTTGAGTCATTTGGATACAAAGAGTACATTTTTCCATTACCCCTCTGGTTCTTACTACCACATCTGGATTAAGTACCATTCTACCCAAGTCGTTATTTTGGTTATAATCGAATTTGTCATTCAAATTATAAGTAAACCAGTTGAATCTTCTTACTTTATACGGACAGTTGTTGGCACAATATCTAGTACCAATACATCTGTTGTATGCCATTTGGTTTTGTCCTTGTTTTCCGTGAGATGTTGCAGCAACAGGGCAAACAGTTTCGCATGGAGCATGGTTACAATGTTGGCACATTACTGGTTGGAAAATTACATCTGGATTTTCTGCTGGGTGATTAAAGATTCCACTTTCTTTGTTAAAAGCGTTACCATACATTCCCGGTACATCTAATCCTTCTGCTACTGCTTGTTCCGGAGTAAGTTTTCTAACAGCTGAATAGTAACGGTCGATTCTCAACCAATACATATCTCTGGACATTCTTACCTCTTCTTTACCAACAACAGGTACATTGTTTTCTGCTTGACAAGCGATGATACAAGCTCCACAACCTGTACAAGCATTTAGATCTACCGACATATTGAAATGTGGGCCATCGGTATCATCAAAAGCGTCCCAAAGATCTATTTTTCTTGCAGGAGTTGCTTGTCCAGATACTGTGTGGTATTCTACCGGTTTGTTCCAACCTTTTTCAGGGTCATCAAATTTTATAGATAGGAAGTCTGCCAAAGGAACTTCTTTTGCAATATCATATCTTCCCATAAGGGTATTTTGCAATTGCATTCCGGCAAATTCGTGTCCACTATCTGTTTTTTCTATTTTTATATTGGAAAGTACCAAATTACTTCCATCAAATAATGGGTAAGCATTAATACCAGTATCTGCTACCTTTCCGGATTTTTTCTTTCCATATCCAAGTGCTAATCCAAAAGAGCCTTGTGCTTGTCCTGGTTGTATGAACACTGGAATATTTTCAATTTTAACATTTCCAGCTGTAAGAGTTACTAAATCACCATTAAGTTGCATTCTTCCGTTTAGAGAATTTTCCAATCCTAATTTTTTAGCATCAGCAGGAGATATTGTCAAATAATTATCCCAAGATAATCTAGAAATAGGATCCGGTAATTCTTGTAGCCAAGGATTATTAGCTTGTGTACCATCTCCAATTGCAGTTTTTGTGTATAATTTTAATTCGAAATCAGAAGATTTGAAATTCCCTAAATCTGCTATTGCTTGGTTGGCATTTCCACCAGAATATGCAAGATTAGTTTGATCTCCTCCTGTATTAAAACCATTATAAAGAGCTTGATTGAATGGTGTTGTTCCTAATATTGTAGTAGCATTTGCTTTCAAATAATCATAATAATTATTCAATTCACTTCCTTTTCCATTTATCCAAACAAGTAAAGATTCTTCTAGTTGTCTTGGTTTGAAAACCTTTTGGATTGTTGGTTGCATCAAAGAATATGCACCAGTTTGAGGTGTGATATCACCCCAAGATTCCAACCAATTTGCAACAGGAATAACAACTTTTGCTGCATCGTACATTTCATTTTTTTTGTCCGAAAATGCAAGTACAAATCCTACTTTTGCTAATGATTTTTTGAAATCTTCTCCTTTGTTGCTAGAATAGATTGGGTTGATGTTGTTGGTAATAAGTACACCAATTTGTCCACCATTCATCCAAGATAAAAATTCTTGGTATCTAGCTCCGTCATATTCTTTTAGTAAATTAGCTTTACCAGTAAAAGCAGTCGAATTTAGTTTTTGGTTAATCAAGTGTGATAACACAATTGCAGCTTTCGATCCATCTGCCAACACGACAGCATTACTACCTTGTGCTTGTAATTTATTTACTAAATCTGTTGCTGTTTTATCAGATGTTCCACCATTCAGTCCGTTATATACTTCAATTAAAAGTTTATTAACCGCACTTGGTTTTAGTGGGATTCTGGTATCAGCATTGGCACCTGTTAAAGACATGTTGGATTCAACCTGTATGTGTTCCATCATATTTTCTCCTGGCATTCTTGCTGCTGCGTATGAAGTTTCTAAACTTTGAGCATTAAAATCTCCTAAGAAATCTGCTTGAAAAGAAATTACTAATTTAGACTTACTCAAATCATAAACTGGCAATGCTCTGTGTCCGAATACTTCTTGTGCAGCATCCAAATTTGCTGTGTATGGTATTGCGTCATAAGTTACCAATTCAGCAGTTGGATATTTTGTTTTGAAATCTCCGAACAATTTTTTGAAAGTCGGTGATGCAAAAGAGTGGGACAAAACAACGATTTTCTTTCCACTAGTATTGGCAGAAGTAAGTGCTTTTAATACTTCATCATCGACTTTGTCAAAAGTTTCGTCTTTTCCTCCTAGTTTTGGTTGTTTTACTTTGTCATTATCATATAGAGATAATACACTAGCTTGAGTCCTAGCACTAGTTTTACCTAATTCGTTTGCGATTGGATTTGCCTCAATTTTGATAGGTCTTCCTTCTCTTGTTTTTACCAAGACACTTGCAAAGTCTGCACCATCAAAATAAGTAGAAGCATAATAATTTGCTACGCCAGGTATGATGTCATGCGGTTTTACCACATAAGGTATTGTTTTGATAACTGGTGCCTCACAAGCGGCAAGTGTTACTGCTGCGGTTGAGAATCCTAATAATTTTAAGAAATCCCTTCTTGTTGTATTTACAGAACTTTTAGGATCACCATTTCTGATTTCGTCCACCGGAATTTCATCTTGAAATTCTTTTTGAGCCAATCTTTTGGTAAGAGTTGGGTCTTGTAGTTCGTGGATACTTCTGAATTTTATTTTATTTGAAGCCATTTATACTTCTAATTTTTTAGTTATTAATAATGACATTTTCCACACTCGATACCTCCAATGGCATCTACAGTAATTTTGCCACCAGAAGCAGGATATTGCTTAGCTAGTTTGTCATGTAGATTTTTGAAGTATTCTTTATTATAACCATTGTTCATATCAACCTCTGTTGTTCTATGACATTCGATACACCATCCCATTGTGAAATCATTTGCCATTTGTACTACATTCATGGTGTCAACTTTTCCATGACAAGCTTTACAAACTACATCGATTTGGTTGTTAGGGTTTTTCTTGTTAAAAGAATTAATGATTGCTTGTTCTCCTGCAACCACATGTTGTGAGTGATTGAAATAAACAAAATCTGGCATATTATGGATTCTTACCCATTCTATTGGTTTTGTTTTTCCTGTGTACATTTGTTTAGCAGGATCCCAACCAGTGTGTTCGTATATCTTTTTAATTTGTTCATCATAGAAAGCTTTGTCTTTTCCTGGTTCCATATATTTTCCATTGTATTCGGAAATCATACGGTGGCAGTTCATACACACATTCATAGAAGGGATTTCGGAAACCTTACCATATTTTGCTCCAGTATGACACATTTGGCAATCTATTTTGTTTTCCCCAGCATGAATTTTGTGAGAGAAATGTATTGGTTGTTCTGGTTGGTATCCTTTATATACACCAATCCACATCAGCCAGTTCCATACTCCATAGAATGCAAATACTGCTAGTAGCCCTAATAGTACCTTACCTACCATATTGTATTTTTTATACATATCGGCAAAGGATAGTACCCTGGTATTGTTTAGTTCACTAAGTTCTTCGGATTGTTGTAGTTTTACTAAAGTCCTTAACTTTAATAATAACCATAATAATAAACCTCCGATAGCCAATAGGGATGCGAAAATGATAAGACTATCGGTCTTACTTTGTTTTTCTTTTTCCAAATCTGCTGCACTTACCTCGCCGTTTCCAGCTGTTGCGTCTGCTTTTGGCTCTTCTTTTGGAGGATTGGTTGTGTATTCAAGAATGTCTTTGATGTCTTGATCCGAAAGATTCGGAAACGCAGTCATCTCAACTTTGTTGAATTTTTCAAAAAGCTCATTGGCGTACTTGTCGCCAGATCCTCTCAGAGCTTTATTGTCCTTAATCCACTTGATGAACCATGTTTCATCAAGGTTTTGCTCCTTTTTCACGGTTTCTACAATACCACCTAATGCTGGCCCTACCAACTGCTTGTCCAAAGCGTGACAAGCGGTACAGTTTGCCTTGAAGAGTTTTTCTCCATTTTTAGCATCTCCTTGTGCGTAGATAGAAGCAGTAGTAGATAGCAATAATCCTATTGCTAACAGTCCTTTTTTGTAATGCTTACTCCAACTAATCATTTATTAAATCTTGGGTTAGAAAAAATTGAGTCTATAATCAATTGGGCAAAAGTAACACTTTTAACAGATATTTAACAGTAGTACATTATGACAATTTATCCACAATGCTTAATTTATAATCATTCTAAATAACTATCGTTGCCATAAATATAATTTATTTTAAATTTGCATAAAATATTTATAGATGAAATTATTAAGAAATTTTTTGTTTTTAGGGTTTGTTTTTGTTGGTTATTCTTTTAATGCTCAACAAGTTAGTATCAGGGATACTTTGGGTGGTACTGTTCTCAATACCAGTATGGATAGTCAAGTTGCAAAAGCTATGATGGATATGGAATCCAAATGCAATAATAAAAAAAGCAATTCGTATGATGGTTCTTATACCACTAATAATGATAATACGAGTGTAAAAAGAATTTTGGTGCCCAGTAGAGCTTTGACCAATGAAGAAATTTGCAGGAAAAACCCAAAGATTTCTGGCTTTAAAATCCAAGTTGATGTAGTAAAATCCAATGATGAGGCCAATCAAATTAGAGCTGATTTTAGAAGTAAATTTCCAAATTTAAAAGTTGAAATAGATGCCTCATTGAGACCAAATTACAAGATATTAGCAGGTAGTTATTTTACAAAAGCTTCTGCATCACAAGATTTGAAAAATATTAGAAAACAATTTGGCTCTGCTGTGTCTGTGCAGTACAGGATTTTTTGTGCAGAAGCGAAATGATAAAAAATAAAATTAAATATTCTAATTCAAAAAAAGTCCATGAAAAAAATCTCATTACTGTCGTTGTTTATTATGTCCTCATTTGTATATTCGCAAACAAATAATGAATTGAAAGCTGAGATAGAAAATATTAAAAAAGAAATCACTGAACTTAAATCAGAAATACAATCGGTAAAGACCCAAAATATATTTCTAAAAAAATCATTGGACATAAACACCCCTGTTTTAGAGTTGAAAAACAACAATAATGAATACAGAATTACCAAAGTAATAGGAAATAAAAAAGAAAAATCTATTTCAATAAATTTTCTTATCGAAGCTAAAAATGAAAACAAAACATCAAATCTTGGTGATTTTTCTTTAGTTGATCTTAATGGCAATGTGTACGAGTTTGATGTTTACAAATCCACACCTCCATATCCAAAACTTTCTGTTAATGTTCCAATAAATTTTAAAGCAACATTTAAAGATATTAATGAAGAAACTAAAATCATTAAACTTTTCAAATTCAGAACACGAAACGAACCAGAAAACAATGCCTTAAATTTCAGCAGCTCTTTACAAGAATTTAGAGATTTGAATGTTGTTTGGGAATAAATTGCCAACGAACAAACTAAATAGTATTACAAAAACTTTTACTAAAAAAGAAGACCCCAAAAAAGGTCTTCTTTTTTATCCACAATACAATATTTAATGTTCAATCTATGTTGGATATTTCTAACTTTGTCTTTCTGAAAAATATCTTCTTTTGAAAACTAAATCCAATATACATATTTTTGGTCTTTCCAATAGCACTCCTTTGGAAATACCCATACTTCCTGCGAAGGTTAAAGCTGGTGGTTATGGTAGTTTTGAAAGCCCTGCATTGGATTTCCCAGAAGATACCATAGACCTTATAAAATACCTTGTCCGGGACAAAGAGACTACTTTTTTTGCCAGGGTTTCTGGAGACTCTTTGAATGGTATTGGGGTCTATAATGACGATTTACTCATCATACAGAAAGGATTGTTCCCAAGAGATGGTGATATTGTTGTGGTTTTTTATCAAGGCGAGTTTTATGTGAAAAGATATTTGCCTCAATATAAAAAAGACTCGTTCAGCTTGGAAGAAATCCGGTTGAAATCCGAAAATCCAAATTATGATGATATGTACATCAACGAGGATACCGATTTTCAACTTTGGGGTGTCGTTACTTTTAATATTCATCAACTAAGAAAATAATGTTCGGATTGATAGATGGTAACAATTTCTACGCAAGTTGCGAAAGAGTTTTTCGCCCAGATTTGCGTAACAAACCCGTGGTTGTCCTTAGCAATAACGATGGTTGTGCTATTGCCAGGAGTAACGAAGCCAAAGCGTTGGGGATACCAATGGGAGCACCTGCTTTCCAATACCAACAGCTTTTTCTTCAAAATCAAGTTACTGTTTTTTCAGCTAATTTTGTTTTGTACGGCGATATTTCTAACCGTATGGTAAGTATTTGTAGAAGATATTGCAAGGATTTGGAAGTGTATAGTATAGACGAATCTTTCATGGATTTCCATGGATACGACTATGTTAATCTGCAAAAGCATTGCGAAGAACTCCGAGAAAAAATATTTCTAGGATTGGATATTCCTACCAGCATAGGACTTGCACCCACAAAGACTTTAGCTAAAATTGCTAATAAAATTGCCAAAAAGTTCCCCGAAAAAACCAATGCCGTCTATCTATTGGATAGTCCAACAAAAATTGAAAAAGCTCTGAAATGGTTTCCTTTGGAAGATATATGGGGAATTGGGAGAAGGAATTTTGATAAGTTCTCCAAAATAGGAGTGAAAACAGCTTGGGATTTTTGCCAATTGCCGGAAGCTTTTGTACAAAAAGAAATGGGTATTTTGGGCTTACGAATGCACAAGGAACTTTTGGGAGAAAAACAATATGACCTTTCCGATATGCGACCCAAAAAAGGTATCGCAACCACCAGAACTTTCGACAAAAAAACCAACCAACTATGTGTTCTGAAAGAGAGAATTGCTTCTTTTGCTTTCAAAAGTTCGGAGAAGTTAAGGAGGCAACAGTCTTGTTGTAGGTTCGTTACTGTATTTATAATGACTGATCGCTTTCAAAGAGATTTGCACCAGTACAGCAATTCGTTTACCATAACCTTGCCTAATCCCAGTAGTTCTGCAATTGAGATTTCCAAGGCTGCACAATTGGCTTTGGATAAAATATTTCTGCCACAATTTCAGTATAAAAAAGCAGGGGTAATGCTTTCGGAATTTGTTCCGGATACCCAAAGGCTAACCTCTTTGTTTGATGAGGATTTTTTTGCCAAACACCAACCCATCATGCAAATAATGGATAAGATGAACAAAAGATTAGGAGCTGATAAAATAAAGTTGGCATCTATGGATATACAAAAAACTTGGAAAATGAATCAAAAAAATCTTTCTCCAAGACATAGTACGGATTTACAGCAAATTATTATTGTAAAAGCAGAGTAGGGATTACTGTAACAATTTGGAAAAAGTATCTCCCTGTCGTATATCTCCCGTTTGATAACCTTTCATAAACCACTCCATTCTCTGTTGCGATGTTCCATGGGTGAAGGCTTCTTGGTTCACATATCCAGAGGAGCGTTTTTGGATATTGTCGTCGCCGACAGCAGCAGCAGCATCCATGGCGGATTGTATATCTCCGGGTTCCAAAATATGTTCTCTATCATCTGTTTTTTTTGCCCAAACTCCAGCAAAAAAATCCGCTTGTAGTTCTGTAGCTACCGATACTCTATTGAGGTCGGCTTCGGAATATCGTCCACTTTGTCGAAGGGCATCTACTTTTTGGGTAGTCCCAAGCAAAGTCTGAACATGGTGTCCGATTTCATGAGCCATAACATACGCTACTGTAAATTCTGTAACTTTGGCACCAAATTTTTGTTGAAGCTCCGAGAAAAAACTCATATCCATATAGACCGTTTGGTCAACTGGGCAATAAAAAGGACCCATGGACGATTGAGCTGTTCCACAACCCGACTGTGTCATATTTTCAAACAATACTATTCTTGGTTTTTTGTATTGCATACCATTTTGCTGAAAAATTTCAGACCAAGTTTCTTCTGTTTCTCCAGCAATCATTTTCACCATTTTACCAATTTGTTGTTCTTGGGTTGTTAGTTGTCTTTGTTCTGTAGGTGCGGATTGTGATTGTGATAATCCTGAACTTAAAATTGATGAAGGATCACCTCCCAAAAAGAAAACAATAGCAGCAATAATTATTGTTCCCAAACCTCCACCTACAAGCATTCCTCCTCCACCGCCACTTCCTCTGCGGTCATCAACCATATCACTAGAATCGTTTGTCCATTTCATAATTTATATTTTATTCAAATGTAATAAATTGTTTTTGATTGGTTAGTTTTTGTTTAGTTTTTTTTGTGATAGCCAATAACTCGTACTTTGATATGCCGAAATAGCATGTTGTACTGCCTGTTGGTTGGGTTGTGCTATCGGATTTTCATTATATAAAAGTTTGAAAGCAGGAGGCAAATTACTTTTTTGTAAACTAAGTTGATATTGTTTTATTTTTTTTGTCGGCGAAAGAATAGTAAGTAAATCATTCTGAATTAATCCTAAATCTTGGTAGGTTGCTATATATGCTTTGGGTATAAATTCTTTTGAAAAAACATCTTGCCCCAAAAATTTTGAAGAATAATTGAAATTGAGTAATCCAAGTACAGTTGGCATAATGTCTATTTGGGACATTAGAGAATCGAATTGTTGAGGAGCAACAAATCCTTCGGAAAAAATCATTCCCGGAATTCTGTATTTGTCCAGTGGCAACTCGGTTTTTCCGGCACTAGAAGCACAGTGGTCAGCAACTACTACAAATATGGTATTTTTGTACCACTCTTGTTTCTTTGCCAATGCAAAAAATTTTTTAAGCGAATAATCCGTGTATTTCACACCTCCTTCTCTCGATTTTGCATTTCCCGGAATGTCTATTTTCCCTTCCGGATAGGTAAAAGGTCTGTGGTTAGAAACCGTCATCCAATGGTTGAAGAATGGTTTGCCGGTTTTGGCTTCCTCATTCATAACGGATATTGCTTTTTTTGCCATATCTTCATCGCAGACACCCCATACATTGGCAAAGGAAATTTCGTTGGGTTGGAAATTATCTCTATCAACAATGTCGTAACCATTTCCGGAAAAGAAATCCTGCATATTATCAAAATAACTATAACCTCCGTATAGGTATTTTACTTGGTATCCTTTGTTTTTGAAAACTGAACCTGTGGAAAATTTATTTTTATTGTCTTTTCTTTTAATTACACTTTCTCCGGCTGTTGGTGGGATACAAAGGGTAAGAGCTTCCAGTCCACGAACTGTTCGGTTTCCTGTTGCATACAGATTGGTAAAGAACAATGATTTTGTCGCCAAACTGTCCAAAAATGGTGTTATCTTGTTAGGATTTCCATAGTGTTCCATAAAATCAGCCGAAAGACTTTCTATTGATATTAGGACTACATTTTTTTTGGTTTCTAGTTGTGTAGGTTCTATATTTCTAGTTAGCGAAGGTGGAGAAAATTGTTGTAAAAATAATTTTTCGGCTTCAGCTTCCTGGATACTAGGGTAGAAGGAAATATAATCCAACTCTTTATGGACAAATGCGTCATAAAATTTAGGCAAACCATTGGACATGATTTCTGTTGCAAAAACAGTTTTTCCTTTTGTCTTTGCTAATGAATTGATACCCAGTAAAGAGCCTCCACACATCAAAATAAATGTAAAAAGTAGAATTGCTTTTTGTTTTAATGTTGGCAAATTCAGTAAGGAAGATTTTGTCTTTTTGTATATGATTACAGTAACTATTATGGTAAAGATAAGTATGGCAGAGAAAAGTGGAATAACAGGATAGCTCTCCATAATATTTCCAATAACTTCATTGGTGTAGATAAGGTAATCTACTGCAATAAAATTGTATCTCAATCCGAATTCATTCCAGAAAAAGTATTCGCTGACTGCATTGAAGATTATTAATAGTACATACAATAGTAATGTAATGAAATATAAAATGTTCCTAATCTTAATTCTTTGGAGTGGTAAGAAAAGCATTAAACCAAAAAATAATGTTTTAAGACCTATAAAAGAAATGGCAATTTCCGGAATGCTTCCCCCATATTGTTTGAAAATATTGTTGGGGATGAAAATGGTGTATAGTAAAGCTACAACCAGTAATCCGAATATTGTATATCCCCAAGGTTTGTTGTATTTTCCATTGGACAAAAACAAAAAATAAATTGCCAAAATACTACTTGCCAAAGTAAATACCAAAATGTCGTTTAATAAACCTATTCCGAAAATTTTTATGATTTCACCCAATCCAAAAGTTGCAGTTGTAATCGGATGAAAAACAAAAATAATCCTCAAAATAAAAGATAGGATTGTGTAAAATATTCCCAGATATAAGAATGGTTTT
>JAFDZJ010000422.1 GCA_018266965.1 Bacteroidota bacterium | reverse complement strand
TTGTTTGCATTCGCAGCGGTTTCTTTTACATTGATTATGAAATTACCAAGAGATTGTCCTGCTGATAAAATGCTAGTACCTTTTACAATTGTAAAATCAGTTCCTAATACAGCTGTATTTTCTGGATCGTTAGGCAAATATACCAATTCCGCAGAATTATCATTAGAAACAACTTTGGTAGTACCAAATGTTAGTTTGTAATCTGCATTGTTTTGATTTAATTTGACAAAAGCAGTTTGACTAGGTTTATCAACGTGCAATAAAGAATCACCATCATCAGTACGTTGATCTTCTTTTTTACAGCCTATCATTACTATTGAGAATAATAATAAAGGCAATATAGATTTAATGAAATTTTTCATAATAAAAAATATTTAAAATTAATAACCAGGATTTTGTACAATTGTTGGATTACCAGCTATTTCGGAAGTTGGAATAGGTAGGGTAAATCTATAATCGGTAATAGGCAAAGTAAGAGGTGTAGCAACGATATCATCTTGAGCATTTCTGTCTATACTTACTCCAGCATCTGCACCAACTCTTCTTAAATCAATATATCTTTGACCTTCGAAACATAATTCAACTCTTCTTTCTTTCAAAACATCTTGTAAAGCAGAAGAAATAGAAGTATAAGTAGGGGTTGCAACTGTACCTGAATATCTTCTTGCTTGTCTAACCTCTTTAATATAGTTAGCTGCAGTTACATAATCAGGGGTTGCTTCTCTAATAGCACATTCAGCTAAGATTAACTTCATTTCTGATAATCTTACTATTTTAAGATTATTTTTTAGAACTTGAGTACCTTTCCCTGGGTATTTATCAATTACTCTATAGACAGCATCAGCACCTGTCCATTGTTTAGGATCCATAAAGGCAAAAGGTCTTATATCATTAGTATAAGAACTAAAGTTGCTCACCAAATTTAAACCAACAGTCCAAAGTACAGCACCATCGATATCAGTTTTATTGGTTGTAAACAATGAAGCTACATTTCCTCCAACACCACCAATAGGTCTATTCAATACGAAAATACATTCTCCATTGGAAGTGTCATTCCAAATTTTTCTATAAGGATTGGTTGTTGCTTCGCTATAGAAAGAGTTATTCCATGCTGGACTTCCAGGAGTCCCTGTTGGGATAGGAGTAGCAATTGTTAAATTCACACCAGAAGTTGTTATTGCATCTTGAGCGTATTGTTTTGCTTGGGTGTATTTTCCTCTATACAAATACATTCTGGCACGAAGTGCACTCACAAAAGATTTGCTTACAAAAAATGGAAAAGGATGTGGTGCAACCTGTGCATTAGATGTATTAAGATTAACATCAGCAAAAGCTAGGTCGGATTCGATTTGTGCCCAAATATTTGCATTACTTACTCTTGGTAACTGATCATAAATCTCAGGAACAGAAGTAGATAACATAACACCTAATGCGTTGTCATCTTTCATATTAGTAGTGAAATATGATTGTAAAGTTAGGTACGCGTATGCTCTAAGCACTCTTGCTTCAGCCAAAGTGTTGTTATAGGTAGCAATATCTGTAGATGCTGGAGTAATAGTTTGTGCAATTTTCAACAATCTATTTACTTTATTAATAGTAGCATAATTATTTGCCCAAATACCAGATGCATAACTGTCATCAGAATTCAAAAAATAACGATGCAAAGCATAATCCCAACCAGTATTAGTAGGTGCTGTGCTTAATTCGTCTGTAAAAACAGCAGAAAATTTGATTTGGTTCATATTATCTAGACCAGCATAAATTGCACCATTCAGATACTTTTCTAAATCTGAGGTAGTTTTAAAAACCGTTGCCTCGTTCAATTCTCCGGCTTGTACAATATCAATAGCATCTTTACAAGACAATATAGACATAGAAGCCAAAGCTATTATTAAAAAACTTTTTACTTTTTTCATTGTATATTATTATTTATAATTAATAATTGACTAAAAATCAACATTTACTCCTATCGAAATAGTTTTTAGATTAGGATAAACAGATACTGAAGAACTGAACAATGGTTCTGGATCATACCCTTTCCATTTTGTCCAAGTATAAAGATTTTCTGCTTGTGCATAAATTTTTAATCCTTTTATATTAGTACCCTCCAACATAGTTTTAGGTACGCTATATCCCAAACTAATATTCTTCAATTTAATAAAAGAAGCATCTTTCAAGAATCTATCAGAATTTCCATCAAGAGAAACATTACTTGCAGTTAGTGATGGTATATTAGTAACAACATTAGTTGGTGTCCAAGCATTTAACAAATCTGCAGAAACATTAGAACTTTTAACTGTTGTTGGATCATAAGCCCAAGACATTTGGTTATCCCATCTATAAGCTCCTTGTTGGAAAGAGAAGTTGGCATCTAAGAAAAATCCTTTGTATTCGGCTTTTGTACCAAAACCACCATTCCAAGTAGGAATATAACTTTTTCCTGTAGCTCTAGCATCTGCAATAATATTAGGATTTTCAGTTACATTATTATTTGCATCCAAGAACAATAGATTACCATTAGCCTGGTTAACACCTACATAAGGTATTACATACCACTCATTCATTATATGTCCTGTAACATTTCTCATTGTACCAGTAGTATCATCTTTCAACAAAGACAAGATTTTACTTTTGTTGTATGCAGCATTTGCAAACACAGACCATTTAATGTTTTGATTGTTAATGATAGAATATTTTATAGAAGCTTCAACACCTCTATTTTGTAATTCACCATTATTACCATTAATGGAATTAGTACCAGTAATCCAAGAAATATTAATAGGATTATATAATTTATTGGTTCTTTTATCATATACATCTAAAGTACCTGAAATCTTTTTATTCCAAAGACTATAATCTAAACCAATATTAAGTTGTTTAATTTCTTCCCATTGGATATCCGGATTGGTAAGTGTACCATTGTAGTATGAAGCATTAATATTATTATATCCCATACCTGCTCCATACAAGTCTCTAACCAAGTTAGTACCCACTAAAAGAGGGTTAGTACCATAAGCAGCAGCAATTACATTTTGATTACCTTGAATACCATAAGAAGCTCTTAATTTCAACATATCGAATGTTGAACCTTTCATGAAATCTTCTTGATCAATATTCCATCTACCAGAGACCATCCAAAATGTTCCCCATTTTTTATCACTTGCAAATCTATAAGACCCATCTCTTCTGATTAATCCAGAGAAACCATATTTGGAATCATAATCATAATCCAAGGTTGCGAAATACGCCAATGATCCAGCGGTTACTTGACTTGCAGAAATTGATGGTTGATACCTAGTTGGGTCACTTGATGAGAATGGTACATACCCTGTTCCTGCTCCGAAAACCCAGTTAAGTGGATTAAGACCATTTTGTTGTTGAGCAGTTCCATTGTAGTGTACTTTCAAATAATCCATATATGCACCAACATCAAAAGTGTGAAGGTCATTTACAACTTTATGATAATTTAAACTAGAAATATTTTGAAAATTAAATTCTCTTGTTTTAGAAAATGATTCAAGACCGCCAAATTCGGTATTAGCATTTTTCGCTACAATTAATCCCAAATAAGACCAAGGTGCTCTTGCAAAATTCCTCTCGTTGTATTTGTAATCAACATTTGCTTTGTTAGTAAATGTGAGGTCATCAGTAATTTTATAAGAAGCAGAGGCATTAACATTGATTGCCGTATTAGTAAATAAGTTAGGCAAATTCCCTCTCAATACATCCAATAGTGAATAAATCCCATCACCATTAGCAAAATTAGATCCAAAACCATTTACCATCTGTTGTCCTGTTTGGTATTTGTTTGGATCCAAAGTTGGCAATCCGGTAAGAACGGCTAATAATGGGTTTTGTATGGAGTTATTACTAATATTAGCATTATTTTCTTCATCTAATTGATTTCTTTTAGAATAAGCCAATGCAACATTCGCTCTATAGGTAAATCTATCATTCAAAGATTTTCCAGTCAAGTTATTCCTAAAAGTAAATCTTTGGAAATTAGAATTTGGCACGGTACCCTCTTGGTTAAAATATCCAAATGATGTATAGTTACTAACATTTTTAGCACCAAAAATCATCGACACATCATGTGATTGAGTTAGACCAGTTCTAAAAAGTATTTTTCTCCAATCGGTATTTATACCATAGGCATCAATTTGTGCATCGGTCATACCAACACCTTGTCCTTGGTTTGCAGCTCTTTGTATTCTTAATACTTGTTGAGAGTTAGCCATATTATAATCCACATTTGGGATAGTACTTACCCCAATAGAACCATTATAAGACACTGAAAATCTTTGGTTAAAACCTCCTCTTTTGGTATTGATAATTACAACACCATTAGCACCTCTATTTCCATAGATTGAAGTACCAGCGGCATCTTTCAATATTGAAATAGATTCGATGTCAGATGGATTCAAATTTTTAAATTCAGTAGAACTACTCATCATACCATCAATTACATACAATGGATCTGAAGATGCTGTAAAAGAACTTACCCCTCTAATGGTAAGGTCAATTTTTGCAGAACCCGGAGACCCAGAGTTGGTACTTACAAATACACCAGGAGCCTCACCTTGAAGCGAACTCAAAACAGAGCTGTTTGGTCTATTTTCAATTTTATCAGCACTAATAGTTGTAGTTGCCGACACATCTTTTGGTTTTGTAGCAGTTTTACTATACCCTAGTATTACTACTTCATCAATTTTCTTTTCTTTTACAACAGTATCTTTTTTCTTCGTTGTTTGGGCTTCAACAGCCTGTGCACCGATAAAAAAGAGTACTCCAGTTGCAATAATTTTAAAATTTACATTCATATTAACTAATTTTAATATTTTAATTTTACAAATATGTTAATTTTATTTAACATACGCAATTTTTTTTTAGTTGACTTATTTTTTCAAAAATTTCATTGATAATTCGTTTCCTTTTTTATCCTTATATATAGCCATGTATTCGCCCTTTGTCAAAGCTTGAACATTCATTCTACCATCTTGAATTTTTTCTTTGGTTACTATTCTTCCAGACATATCTAAAATTGTAACTGTAGCTTCGACCAAATTATTATTCTTAAAATAAATGAAATCTTGAGCAGGATTCGGGTAAATAGAGATTTGATTTTCATTTTTAGACAAATCTTGTACACCCAATGCCGACATATTTTGTGAGGTTGCTATAAGAGTATAAGGTTGCATCCCTCCAGTTAATGTTCCCTTGTGGGTAACTGTGATAGTATAGGTACCAGATGGGTTTGGAATATCCACTCTCTCAAAATTATCTACATTATTAGTTGAATTATTAGTTGCTGGAGCAGATGGGTCGGACATTCCTTGTAATTT
>JAFDZJ010000421.1 GCA_018266965.1 Bacteroidota bacterium | reverse complement strand
GTGCATCAAAACCCTGTGGAAAGTGGTTTTGTTATGGAACCTTGGGAATGGAAATACAGCAGTGCGAGAAATTATTGTGATGATTATGATGAAATTTTACAAATTGATGTTAATAATTAATGTGGACACGAGCAAGATGCTCGCGCCAGCTGGGGAGATTTTCCCCGTTTCAATTTTTTTATTATATTTGAAAGATAGAAAATCGCTCGAAGACCTGTGCTAAAAAGCCTGTTTCTTCGCCAATTTGCAACTCGTCGACAGGAATTATTCCACAAAAATAAATTGTTTTTGGAATATAATTTTTAATAATGAAAATTAATCCTACAGAAGTTTTTGGGGGGAATTAATAGAGGATTCCCAGTTCAAATTTGGCTTCTTCGCTCATCATATCTTTGTTCCACATCGGTTCGAATGTTAGGTCTAGATCCACATCGGTTACGCCATTTACCGTTTTTACTTTGTCTTTCACTTCTTGCGGCATAGACTCTGCAACGGGACAATTGGGAGTTGTAAGCGTCATTATGATTTTGGCTACACCTTCATCGGAAACCTGCACATCGTATATTAATCCCAATTCGTAGATATCCACAGGAATTTCTGGGTCATATACTGTTTTTAGTGTTCTTACTATTTCTTCTCCTATTGCGATAATCTCTTGATCTGTATGTTTCATAAATTTGAAAAATATTTCGATTTCAAATCGAAAATATGAAGTACTATGTTGATTTATTTATTCCAATCTTTCCAACAAATCTTCTTGACGCATTCGTCGGAAAATATTTGCCAAAGTTAGTACATCTTTCTCACAATATAGAATTATTCTAAATAAATCTTTTTCTATATGATATATTGATGAAACCATTGAGCCGTCGATATCGTCTTTTGGAGTGGGTATTCCAAATACAAATGCCAGTAATTCTAGGGATACAAAACTTTTATAATCTCCAAACTTCCAAAGCTCCATAGTATCAAGATGAGGGATTTCCCAAGGTTTTTTTCCGAATAATTGAAAAGGTTGTGGAGGTTGCATACCATTGATAAGAAATCTCCTGGCAATCCAAGGAAAGTCAAATTCTTTTCCGTTGTGGGCACAAAGGATTATTTGGTTCATTTTTGGTTTGTTGAAAATATTTCCAAACTCTTCCAATAATTGTTTCTCATTGTCGTGGGCAAAACTTTTTATCTTTAATTTGCCAGAAACATCGACCATACCAACAGATATACAGATTATTTTACCAAATTCCGCCATTATTCCGGCTCTTTCTTTGTAGAAATATTCAGGGGATTCATCTTCTTTTCTTTGGTATTGTGTTTTTTTATTCCAAAGATATTGTTCTTGTTCACTTACAGAAGTCCAGTCTCTGTTTTGAGGTACAGTTTCTATATCCAAAAACAAAATTTTTTCTATGGGTATTTGTTGTATCATTGTGTTGAGAGTTGTTGAGGCAAATTATTGATTAGTTCGTCTATTTCTGTTTTTTGTTGGCTATATTTCTGTTGCAATTCGCCACCAATTTCCATTCTATTGTAGTAGGTAATTGCTCTTTCTCCAAACCATTTTTTATGAAAATCAGACATTTCCGGAATCTGTGGATATATCTGGTGAAATAGCATTTCATAATGTGCCTGGAATTCTCTTTCGTTTTTATCTTCCACAAATGGTTGATGTGTTTTTTGTCGGATATGTACCATTTCATGAGCGATAAGGTTAATAACCAAATTAAAATCAAAATCGAACAAGTTATTAGGAATCATTATTTTTTGAGGTTCTCCAATTTCTCCTTCTGTTGTTAGGACTATTAATTCTTTGTTTTCATCTTTTCTGAAATCAAATTGTCCCCAATCATCATTCGCCAAATGGAAAGACCTTACCAAAAAATAGGCAGCATCAAGAATTTGATGATTGTCTTTATATGCGTCTAAATGTAATTTTATTTGTGAAAAATCCATTATTGTTTTATTTGAATTGACTATCTATAAGGATTGCAACAACAAAGTTAATTTTTTTTAATATATATTCAAACATATCTATCAATACCAGTTGTGCATTTGTAATTTTAAATTAAATTATTGAAAATGAATGTCATACGCAAAGTCGCAAAATGAAAATTTACCATTAAAATAATAAGACGCAAAAAAATCGAAGATTTTAATTTTAACATCGTTCTAGCTTCGCATCATAAAAACATTATATCTTTAAAAGTAAGATTATTACATCATTGCGTAAAATATTTCATAAATGCAAAACAATTAATTCAATATAAAACAGAAAAAACATTTAATAATAAATAACATACTATGTGTAGTTTTCCAAGTTTTCTTACATTTAACCAAAAATTTCTTGTATGGTTTTATCTAGGATATGGAGTGCTTTTATTATTGTGGCTATTTTGGTAGCTAGCATCAAATATATTTCTTCTGATAATTACGAAAGTATCTATAATGATATGGTAGTAGGAAAGGGAGGCGATACGCTAAAAATTGGGGTTCAGAAAATGGAAAACCTACCTTTGGACTTGCAAAAAAATCTTAAAGAAAAAAACACTTTTGAAGATAATTTTATACACTATAAAACAGACCCTTCGCAACAGACTGTTACTGTATTTAGAATACAAGAAACCGATGGAGTGATTGGCACTTCCAAAACTGCTGTAGAAATTTGTATTGGTCTTATCGGGATTATGACACTATTTATGGGTTTTATGTCCATAGCAGAAAAAGCTGGCGGAATCAATCTTTTGTCGAGAATAATACAACCTTTTTTCTCCAAATTATTCCCTGAAATCCCTAAAAACCACCCTGCTTTTGGACACATGATGCTTAATTTTTCGGCAAATTTACTAGGTTTGGACAATGCAGCTACACCTTTTGGACTAAAAGCTATGGATAGTTTGCAAAGCCTAAATCCAGACAAAGACAAGGCAAGTAATGCCCAGATAATGTTTCTCTGTTTACATGCGAGTGGCTTGACTCTTATTCCCGTTTCTATAATCGCTATCAGAGCTTCAATGGGTTCTGCAACTCCTACAGATATTTTCCTCCCTTGTATGATAGCTACTTTTGTAGCAACCATGGCAGCAATGACTATTGTCTCCATCAAACAAAAAATTAATCTTTTCCAACCTGCAATATTATTATTTGTAGGAGGCGTATCTGCAATACTCGCTATTTTGGTAGTGTATCTTGTCCAACTAAACAAAGAAGAGCTAGATGGATTTAGCAAAATACTAAGCAACGGAATTATATTGTTAATCTTTTTCGCTATTGTATTAGGTGGATTATACAAAAAAATAAATATTTTTGACGCCTTTATCGATGGTGCGAAAGAAGGATTTACTACTTGTGTAAAGATAATTCCGTATTTGGTAGGAATGTTAATTGCCATTTCGCTTCTTCGAACTTCTGGAGTTTTTGATGTTTTGATTTCCGGAATGAAATGGGTGGCAACTATTACCGGAGCGGATACCAGATTTGTCGATGGATTACCAACAGCACTTATCAAACCCCTTTCCGGATCTGGAGCTAGAGGAATGATGGTGGATACAATGACGACTTTCGGAGCAGATAGTTTCCAAGGGAGATTGGCAGCAGTATTGCAAGGGAGTTCGGACACTACATTTTATGTCATTGCTGTATATTTTGGTTCAGTTGCCATCAAAAATACAAGATATACGGTTTGGGCTATGTTACTTGCAGATTTGGTTGGCGTGATAACCTCGGTTATACTTGCTTATTTGTTCTTTGCTTAAATCCCAAGTTTAAATTTCTAAAAAACAAGCTATTAATAATAATTTTCACAAAAAACATAAAAAATCTTCGCTGACAAAAAGTCAGATTTGTATTTTGGTAAAGAATTTGTAACTTTGAAGTAATTGAGAGAAAACCTCAAATAAAACAGAAGCATATTATGGATTATATATTTTCAGATGGATTGGACAAAGTTATCCAACTAAGTAAAAAAGAAGCATTTCGATTGAAGAGTGAGTTTCTCAGCACCGAACATTTGATGTTAGGCATTATAGAAACCGACAACTCTGCAAAGGATATTTTGATGAATCTACAAGCAGATTTGGTACAAATAAAAAGGAAAATAGAAAATATGAGCGTTTCTAATCCTAACAGTCTTACCAATCCTGTTGCAAGTATTTCTTTTACCAAAATGGCAGACCAGGCAATAAAAAGAGCCGAGTTGGAAAGGCGACAATATCAAAGTTCAGAAATTAACACAGTTCATCTTTTGTTAGCAATACTTTTCAAGCACGAGGATCCTATTACCAATGTATTGGCTGCTTATGAAATCGATTATGAGAGAGCAACAAAAGAATACAGAATTATGTTGAAAAATCTTGGTCAAAGTCCTAAAATGGGAGCCTATGATGATGATGACGAAAGAGATGAGTATGAACAAATGAGAAAACCTCTTG
>JAFDZJ010000420.1 GCA_018266965.1 Bacteroidota bacterium | reverse complement strand
TTGGACAATATTGTGATGAAGAATAAACAAAATCAATTAATGAAAATGAATTATTATTTGGCTTTAATATTTGGTTTGATTCACGGAATGGGATTTGCCAATACAGCTAGGGTTATGTTGTCCAAAGAGCAGTCTATATTTCTACCGTTGTTTGGTTTCAATATTGGATTGGAGCTGGGACAAATTGCCATAGTATTGGTCATAATGATTTTTCTTTTCTTATTGCTCAATGTACTGAAAGTCAATAGAAAAGATTGGATACTTTTTGCATCGTCATCGGTATTTGCACTTGCTTTCAAAATGACTTTGGAAAGAATTCCGTTTTAATGATTGATAAAGCTCAATAAAAAAAATTAAAAAGAAATAGAATAAATACCGGTAGAGGTAACGCTGGATTTTTCAGCTTTCACGAATTTTTTCACCCAAGCGATAGTAGTTGCAACAGCACAAGGGTCGGAAATACCGCTACTTCTTCTGGCTGCAATTACATTTCCGGATTTGTCCACTGTATAGGAAATTATAATAGTTCCACTAGCCGTACAGTTATGAGGAGGTTGGTTTCCGCCTCTTCCCATAGTACCCGGAATATAGCCTATAAGTTTTCTATCAATACCTATTTTACTATCTCCATTTCCATCGCCACCCAAAGGATCTCCATTGTTTCCTACTCCTTGTCCAACGCCTTGCGAACCTTTGTTTTTACCTCTTCCGGAGAGTAAATTTCCGATGGCTAAATTTCCTTTACCGTCGCCTTTACCATTTTTGGCATTGGATTGTGTAGCATTTGATTGTCCAGATTTTTTTTCTGAAGATTGATGAGTGTTAGCAGAATTATTTTTATTATTTTTTTGTCCTACATCTTTATTTTTCTCTGCTTTATCAGCGATATTTACGGTTTTTTTGTCATTATTTCCTGTAATTATTTTTTCAGGAGTATTTTCTTTTTTTTCTTTGGAAGTTGTGGTAACTATTGGCGTACTTTTGTTTTTCAGTACCTCGGTTACATTTTGTTCTATTGGTGTTTCCACGGGTTTGGAAGCTTGTGAACCTTCTTGGTTGGCTGGTTCTTCTGCTCCGTTTCCGTTTCTATTGTCGCCAAAGTTGATAAGCATCCTAGCAACAACTTCTTGTTGAGGTGGAATTTTTTCGATAATCTTGTACCAAAATAAAAAAAACAAAATGACTGACCAAATAATAGCGGTAATGATACCACTTTTTACTTTGTCGGTATTGTCATCTTTTTTTTGCATGAAATTGGCACTCATTGTTGGATTTTCTTCGGATTAATGGTTGTCTTTGGTAGTTGCAATTGCAATATTAAAATGGTGTTTTTCGGCAATTTCCATAACAAAAACAACATCTTTGTGTAAGGTGTTTTCGTCTGCTCTTACCGTGAAAGATGGATTGCTTTTTCCTTGTAACTTTTCATTGATACTAGATTCTAGACTTTCTCTAGGAGTAGGGACATCATTCACGAAATAATTTCCGTTGGGTTGTATGCTAACCGTAACTTCGTCCGGAATATTAGGATTGTCTGTAGTGCCTTTTGGCAAATTTACATTTACAGCAGAGATATTGGACGCTGCAGATGTTACCATAAAGAAAATAAGTAACAATAGAATAACATCTACCATTGCAGCCAAACTGAAGTCTGGATTGGCTTTGTTTCTTCTTTTGATTTTCATAATTATGGTTTGTTGATGATGTCTAAGAAATCTGTTGATAATTGTTGGACTTTCAATACAAATTTGTCTATCCTGGTAAGTAGCAAATTGTAGAAAAAATTAGCAGGAATAGCTACCGCAAGTCCGGTTGCAGTCTGTCCGAGAGCTGTGTATATACCTTCGGACAAAGTCTTTGGCGAAAAAGAACCTTCCATATTTGCCATATTGAAAAACGCCATAATAATCCCGATTACCGTCCCCAATAATCCTAGCATGGGTGCAATACTTGGCACCGCTGCCAATAGGTTGAGATTTTTTTCTAATTTGGATACTTCTATCTGTCCTTGGCTTTCCATAGCACTTACAATATCAGACACGGGTCTTCCTACACGGGTAATTCCTTTTTCTATTATCCTAGCTTCTGGGGTATTTTGTCTTTGGCAGTAGTCGATAGCATTTTGCACTTTGCCATCTCTTAGCAAGTCGTTCAGGTTGTTGAGCAAGTTGTTATCGGTTGCCTTTAATTGTCTATTGATATAGAATAATCTTTCCAAAAATAGGTACAGTGAGAAAATTCCTAATACCAATACAGTGATCATAACGGTATTAGCAAATACATTTCCATGAAACATGATACTCCAAAAGGAGAAAACTTTTTCTTGTGTAGCTACAACGGGTGCTTGTAAAAACATAAATAATTATTTGTTATTATTATAATTAACGAGGAATTGGCAAATATATTTTTGTGGTTTTTAATTATTGTCTAATTACCAAACAAATAATTATTCCCAATCCATTCAATTGGTAAAAATACTACAAAAAAATTAAATAAAATTATATGATTTTTGGGAGGGCAAATTTTTATTTTGATATACTGGGTTATATCAATTTAAATTAAAAAGTAATTAAAAGATAGTTGGTGGTTTTAGTATGACTTCTGATGTCGTGTTTTGAAATAACATTCGCCAATTTCATTAAAAAAATATAAAAATGTTAAGCCCACGGTTAAAACCGTGGGCTTTTGTTTCATTTATTGGTTGTTCAGTATCTTCTATTTCAAGGCAAAAGCAGTATGTTTTCAGCTTAATTCTCATTTTATTAATACTGCACATCAAAATAAAGTTTGCCCTTTCAGGAGAATATTCTATTCTTCTATTTCCATCTCTTCTTCACGAAAGCTGCATTTTAATTTGAAAGGAATCAATAAGTCTGTGTGTGTGTAAAAATCATCAATTTTCCCATTCCAAATCAGTGTTAATTCATCTTTTTCATTTGTGGTAAACGACAATTCGTTTTCATAGAGATAGGCATCTTCATCATCATACAAATTCACATCGGTATAGATGTCGTCTTCTGTATCTTCTACTGAAAATTTTTGATCCAACAACTCTTCTTTGGCTATTGGAAAATTGGAAACAGAAAAAGAAAGCTGTGGAAATCGATAGTGTAGCGAGTCATCTTCTATATGATCCAAAGAGTCGTCTGTAATAATTTCTACTTCTAAGAAATGTTGTTCGTTTGCATATACCGCCTTACAATAAGAGCTTTTAATATTATATTTTAATGTCTCTTCAGGATGGTAAATTTTTAAAATCCCTTTCATTTCGATTGAATAATGCTAAATGTTTAAAGTTTTATTTTATTAAAACAAAGATATAAAATTGATTGATTTGTGAAATATTTTTTAAATTTTTTTTGACTGATTATTTTTCTATAAATACCTTTGTGGGAAATATTTTATTCGCAGCTTATATTTTTTCTTTTAAACAAAAGTACTTATTGTGCATTTGTAATAACAAATTGAATTTTTTGAAATAAATACAATACACAAAGACACAAAAAATTAATAGTAAAAACATGAATCTACCTCAATATCAAAAACTGGCGTTGCAAAAACAAAAAGAGCATAAAAAGTTTCTGGACTTATTGAAGAAAAAACCACCCAAAAATTTGGATTATTTGGTGGAGGAAACACACAATGAAATTTTCCAAAAAATAGACTGTTTGCAGTGTGCAAATTGTTGCAGAACAACGGGTCCACTATACACCGAAAAAGATATTGAGAGAATTGCAAAACACCTAAAAATGAAAGTTGCCAATTTTGAAGCTACTTTTTTGAAAACCGATGAAGATGGGGACAAAGTCTTACAAAACTTGCCTTGCCATTTTTTGAACGATGACAATACCTGCTCCATATACGAAGTGCGACCCAAAGCATGTAGAGAGTATCCGCATACCGATAGAAAAAAGATTTTCCAAATAAATTCCATAATGCTGAAAAATACAATAATCTGTCCGGCAGCTTATGAATGGGTAGAGAAAATGAACGCTAAACTAAAAATTTAGTTTTCTCCTTTGGCAATTGGTCTGTTGCTTCTACACCACTCACTCCATGATCCTACAAAAAGTTTTGGAATGGGAAGACCTGCGAAATCCATCGCCAAAATGGTATGACAAGCAGTAACACCAGAACCACAATGGATTATTATTTCTTTTGAACTGTCTTTGAAATAATCTTGGTACTTTTCTTTTAAAAATTTTTGGGTGTGAAAAAAAGAATGTTCATCAATATTTTCTGTAAGTGGAATATTAATAGCACCCGGAATATGTCCAGCAACAGGGTCGATTGGTTCGGATTCGCCTATGTATCGATAGTTGTCTCTTACATCTATCACTATTGCTTTTTTATTTTTCAATAAATTTTCAACCTCATCTATTGTAACAATTGGCAACTTCCAATGGTCAGGGATTTTTATAGTAGATGGATGGAAATGCTCTTCACCGGAACTCATTTCAAAATCCGACAATGCTTGGAAACCTCCACTCAGTACCGAAACGGAATTTATCCCAAAAGATTTCAACAACCACCAACATCTTGCAGCTGCATTGGCTCCTGCTTTGTCATCATAAATAATAATATTACTATCCTCTCTTACTCCTAAATCCGACAATGTTTTGGAAAAATCGAAAATATCAGGAAGTGGATGCCTCCCGCCTTTGGAAGGGTTATTGGTTACGGAAGCCAAATCGGTATCCAGCTCGATAAATCTAGCACCTTTCAAGTGTTTTTCCAGATACTGTTCTTTGGCATTTCCTGTAGCTCTGGCATCTAGTATAATTGTGTTTTTTTGGTTAATAAGCTTTTTAAACTCTTCAATTTGTATTATCGATGGGAGGTTCAACATAAGTAGTAGGAATAATTAAATTTAAAAATGAAAAATATCTTTTGCAATATTGTAGGCACTTTCAAAGTGTAATAAATTCTGATGTACATCAATATTTTCTGACTGCATAAAATTGAACACCTGTTCTGTAGGCATATTTCCCACCAAGTCATCTTTTGCCATAGGACAACCTCCAATACCTTTTATTGCGGAGTCAAATATTCTACAACCTTGGTCATAAGCTGCTTTTAGTTTGGGATAAGACTCATCATATCGGTTGTGGAAATGAGCACCAAAAGCTATTTCGGGATATTTTGTTGGAATTTTGCCAAATAATTCTGTGATAGTATCAGTACTTGCTACGCCTGTGGTATCGGAAAGTTGGATAGATTTTATACCAATTTCCGAAAATCTATTTGCCCAAAAATCCACTTCTTGCCAAGACCAGGCTTCTCCATAAGGATTTCCAAATGCCATAGAAAAATACAAATGCAATTTTTTGCCTTCTTGAGTTGTTATTTTTAAAATTTCTTGTATTTCTAGGAATGCTTCTTCACGACTTTTATTGGTATTTCGATGTTGGAAAACTTCCGAAATAGAAAATGGAAACCCCAAAATATCAACAGATTGATGAGTGAGTGCTTTTTCGGCACCAGAGATATTGGCTACAATAACAGATAGTTGGGTATTGGACAAAGACTTGTCAATGTTTTCTACTACTATTGCAGAGTCCGCCATCTGAGGAATTGCTTTTGGTGAAACAAAACTAGCACAATCCAAGACATCAAAACCTACGGACATCAAAGCATTGAGGTAATCAATTTTTTTTTCTGTGGGTATTATTTCTCCCCAACCTTGCATGGCATCTCTAGGACATTCTGTAAGAAACATTTTGTTATTTTTCAATTTCTCAAATATACTATTTTCCGATGATATACATAGGTTATGTAGAAATATTTATTTCAGAACTAATGGATTTTAGTTTTCTATTTGGATTTATTGTACGGTAATTGGGTTTAATATAAAAAATAAAGACCTCATTGTAGGAGGTCTTTATTTGTATAAAAATTTAGGCTGTTTATACCACGCCTTGTGCAAGCATCGCTTCGGCAACTTTTACAAAACCAGCAATATTAGCACCTTTTACATAATTGATGTAACCATCGTTTTCTTTACCATAGTCTTTACAAGCATTGTGGATTCCGACCATAATCTCATGTAATCGTTGATCAACCTCTTCGGAAGTCCAGTTGAGTCGGATAGAATTTTGAGTCATTTCTAAACCAGAAGTGGCAACACCTCCAGCATTAGAGGCTTTTCCAGGGCTGAAAAGTACTTTGTTGTCTATAAAATAATTAATCGCTTCCTGTGTACTAGGCATATTGGCAGCTTCTGTTAGGCAAATACAACCGTTTTCCACCAATTTTTTAGCATCTTCCAAGTCCAATTCATTTTGTGTAGCAGATGGGATAGCAACATCACATTTTACTTCCCAAGGTCTTTTTCCTGCGTGAAAAACTGCATTTGGGAATTTTTTCACATAATCTTCAGCTTTATTGTTTCCGGAAGCCCTCATTTCTAGTAGATAATCTATTTTTTCACCATTGATACCATCTTGATCATAGATGTATCCGTCTGGACCAGAAATGGTAACTACTTTTCCACCAAGGTCATTAACTTTTTTTATAACTCCCCAAGAAACATTTCCAAATCCTGAAACTGTAAAAGTTTTTCCTGCTATTTTCTCGCCTTTGGTCGCTAACATTTGTTCGCAGAAATAGACTACTCCATAGCCTGTTGCTTCCGGACGGATTAATGATCCTCCATAAGCCAAACCTTTTCCAGTAAGCACTCCGGTAAATTCATTTCTTATTTTTTTGTATTGTCCAAATAGGTAACCAATTTCTCTTGCACCCACTCCAATATCTCCTGCCGGAACATCGGTTTCTGGACCGATATGTTTGCACAATTCTGTCATGAATGCTTGACAAAACCTCATCACTTCCATATCCGATTTCCCTTGTGGATCGAAATCCGAGCCTCCTTTTCCTCCACCCATAGGCAAAGTTGTAAGTGAGTTTTTGAAAACTTGCTCAAAGGCGAGAAATTTCATTACTGATAAATTTACTGTTGGATGAAATCTCAATCCCCCTTTATAAGGTCCAATTGCGGAATTCATCTGGATACGGAAACCTCGGTTCACTTGTATTTCTCCTTTGTCATCTACCCAGGCTACTCGGAAAATAATAGCTCTTTCCGGCTCGGTCATTCTTTCCAATATATTCATACCATTGTATTTGGGATGGGCATGGATAAATGGGATAACAGTGTGGGCTACTTCTACAACAGCTTGTAAAAACTCCGGTTCATTAGGGTTTTTTGCTGCTACTCTTGTGATGAAATTTTGAATTTTTTCTTCGATATTTTGTAATTCCATTGGATAGATAAATTGTTTTTATTACCGAACAAATGTAAATTACTTCTCGCAACTACACAAGAAAAATTTGCTTTTATCATAAAATGATTTTTATCAACCCTATTTTAATTTTATTTTAATGTAAATTTTGTATCACTAAATAAAAAGTAGCAATAAGGAGTAATAATTTCTTTTTATTAATTAAGTTTTCTGATTTTGTATTGCCTGGAAGAGGTGGAATGGACTACATTCATCAGTTCCAATTCCAACAAAATCCCTAACAATTGATAGCTTGGGATTTTCAACAATTCGCACAAGTCATCTAATGAAATATTGGGTTGGGATTGTATCATCATGACAATCTCTTGTTGTGCTGGAGAAAGGCTGAAAAGTTCTTCTTTTGGAAATAATTCTTCTTCTTTTCTATTGTTTCCAAATCCCAAATTCTCTATTAAATCTGGGATAGTAGAAATGATATTCGCTTTATTTTGAGCAATAAGTTGATTACAACCCTGGCTATATTTGTCGGTTATTTTTCCGGGCAGAGCATACACTTCCCTATTGTATCCGTTAGCAAAGGTGGCTGTACTCATGGAACCTCCTCCAAATGCAGATTCTACAACAATAGTAGCCTCCGAAAGCCCTGCTACAATCCTATTTCTTTGGATGAAATTTTCTCTATCAGGCTTTTGAGACGAATTGAATTCCGATAATAGCAATCCTCCGTTTTCTAATATTTTTTCGGAAAGCACCCTGTTTTTTGAAGGATAAAGTGTATGAAAACCATGAGCCAAAACGGCAATGGTTGGGATATTCCCTATCAAAGATTGTTCGTGTACTTCGGTATCTGCACCTAGAGCCAAGCCACTTACAGTTATCGACTTATGTGTAGAAAGAGTTTTCACAAATTCCTTCACAAATTCTTTTCCATAAGCGGTTACATGTCTTGTACCGACAATACTTACTGATTTTGCATTGATTCCCATTTCTCCTTTTTGATAGAGTATTGCCGGAGCATCTTCGCAATCATCTAGTAAGGTTGGGTATTGTCCCAAATGCCGAAGTAATATTTCGATATTATTTTTCTCACAAAATTTCAGTTCTTTTTCCGCAAATAGAAGCTGATCTTTACTCCCTAACTCTGAAAGGGTCTTTGTGCCAATTCCTTCAATTTTTGATAAAATATTGCGAGGTGTTTCCCAAACCGCCTTTGCAGAACCAATTTGATTGACCAGTTTTTTGAAATTTATATCACCAATCAATGTGCATTTTCTCAATGCAATGGAATAGAGGTGTTCTTCATTGTAATTTTGTGATAATGCCATCAAGATTGTGTTAGAAATTTTTTATCGAATTATTCTTTTTCAAAAATACATTTTTTTGTAGAATAAATGTTTGAAATTGTTGGGTCAAATTATTAACATTGTATTGAAATATTAATGAGATTCCAATAAAAGATTAGGTTATTTTTCAGTATCAGTATATCTAGAGTAGTCATTAATTTTTTTCAGCGTGTTCATTCTTTAAAAATCATTATCTTTCGGCTTTTAATTTTAGAAATTATGAAGAAGATTTTTTCGATTATTTTGATTGGTATTACAGTTATTATTAATGCTCAAAAAAATGCTTATTACCAGCAGTTTGCTAGTTATAAAATAGATGTAGATGTAGATGCAAACAACTTTTCCTACCAAGGAAAACAAGAAATAACCTATGAAAATAATTCGCCAGACGAACTGAAAGTTGTTTATTTTCATTTGTATTGGAATGCTTTTAAGCCAAATTCTATGATGGATCAAAGGGTTTCCAGCCAGGGAAAAAATGGTGATTCTAGGCTTCAACAAAATGGAATTTCTAGACTTGCAAGTATCCCCAAAACAGAGGAAGGAACACAAAATATACATTTTATAAAACAAAATGGCAAAAATTTGAAATTCGACATTCAAGAAACTATCATGAAAGTGGAGTTAGCAGAGCCTTTAAAACCAAATTCCAAAACGACATTTACTATGGAATGGGATGCTGTTATCCCCAAACAAATCCGAAGAAGTGGAAGAAATAATACAGAAGGAATTGCTATGACCATGACACAGTGGTATCCTAAAATCGTCGAATACGACTATGATGGATGGGCGACATTCGACTATATAGGAAGAGAATTTCACGCTCCTTTTGCAAATTTTGATGTAACTATAAAAATTGACAAAGATTATATTATTGGTGCTGGAGGTACATTGGAAAACCCCGAAGAAGTGAAAGGTTACTCCAACAGCTCAAATGTACTTGCAGATAACCAAAACAAGGCTACTTGGAGATGGACTGCCAAAAATATTTTGGATTTCGCTTGGGCAGCAGACAAAGATTATACTGTGGACTCCTTTACAATTGTAGATGGTCCGAAAGTATATTTGGTCTATCAAAAAAATGATAAGACCATATATTGGGAACAATCCAAACCGTATATTGAAAAATATTTTCAACTGATGAACGCTACTTTTGGCAGATATGTATATCCTAGCTATGCCTTTGTACAAGGTGGTGATGGTGGAATGGAATACGGAATGTGTACCATGATATTGGGAGAAGCTAAAAAATTGGAAGACCTTTGTGGATTGATGTTTCACGAAGGCTCACACTCTTGGTACCAACAAATGTTGGCAACAAACGAATCCATGAGACCTTGGATGGACGAGGGTTTTACCAGTTATGCAGAATCATTTGTTATGGATAGACTTTTCCCTCCAATACAACCACAACCCAATCCCTTTGTCAATACCATTAACAATTATAGAAAATTTGTAAAATCCGGTAAGGAAGAACCTGCAGTTTGGCTAGGTGATCATCATGATGATGGCAAAGCTTATACATTTTCCACTTATGTAAAAGGAGAATTGTTTTTGGTGCAACTGGGTTATATAGTTGGAGAACCTGCGTTGAGTGCTATCATGAAAGAATATTATCAACAGTGGAAATTAAAACATCCTACGGACAGGGATTTTATGCACATTGCACAAAAGATTTCCGGAATGGATCTCAAATGGTTTCAACACTATTGGATCAACACCACCAAAACCATAGACTACGCTATAAAAGAGATAAAATTTGAAGGTAAATCCACAACAGTAACCCTCATCAACAAGGGTGGAGTGCCAATGCCTATTGATTTTTCAATCCTTACAAATGACAAAAAAGTGATTAACTATTATATCCCGACTAACCTTACTCATGTTTGGAAAAAGAAAGATGTAATAGGCGATTTCAAAACACTGGACTATTGGGCTTGGACCCAACCGGAATATACTTTTGTAATCCCTTATCCAAAAGAACAACTTACAGCCCTTGGGATTGATTTCTCACAAAGACTTGCCGATGTAAATTTGGAAGACAACTACTATGAAGTTAAAGACCAAAAATTAAAATAATTTTTTTGCAACCATGAGTATAATAGTCATCAACATAGGAAATACAAATATCCGTTTTGGTTTATTCCGCCAAGACAATTGTGAAATTTCGTGGATCATCAATACCAAACCCTACAAAACTAGCGATGAGCTTTTTGTACAGTTTTTAACACTCTATCAATATTATCAAATCGAGATAGCTGATGTGGAAAAGGTAATTGTAGGTTCTGTTGTGCCACAACTTACCTACGACATTTCCAGAGCGGTAGAAAAAATCCACAACAAAAAACCAATATTAGTGGACAGAAAAACACCGTCGGAAGTTATCCCAAAATCCAAACAAATGGGAACGGATATATATGCAAATCTAGTTGCCGCACATTTCCTTTACCCGAAAAGAAAAAAAATAATTATAGATTTTGGCACCGCTCTTACAGCCAGTTGTATTGATGAAAAAGGAGAAACCGTAGGAGTAATAATAGCTCCGGGCATAATCACTTCTCTAAATTCTTTGGTAAGCCAAACCGCACAGTTGCCAGAGATAGAACTAAAAAAGCCAAAATCGGTTTTGGGATTGGATACAGTAACTTGTATGCAAAGCGGAATGGTATATGGATATTTAGGAATGGTAGAAGGTTTTGTGGACAGGATAAATGATGAAGTTGGAGAAGATTGTTTTGTGATAGCAACCGGTGGAGTTTCTCATGTATATAAACCACTTACAGACAAAATTCATGTGGCAGATAGATTGCACACCCTGAAAGGATTATATTTCTTGGGAAAAGAATTGTAATATTTGGAGTTGATAAATAAAATCTTTACTACAAGTTAAATTGTAAATTACCACAAAAAATAGTTGATGGGATTTTGAAAGAAAATGCTAATCTTCGACCGTCAATATAAAATTAACCGAAGACCTAGTTTATCTTAAATTTTGAAGAACCAAAAAAATTATTTTTTTAAATTTGTGAAAGAAATTGCACTTGCTAATTGAATCTGCAAAAATCAATTATTTGTAATTGATTATAAATTTGTACTTTTACCCAATAAAAAAACAAATCCAATAAATTCAAAAAAAAAATAAATCATGAGTAAAATGTTTCCGGCAGGAGTTGCCACTGGACAAATGGTTACCGATATTTTTCAATACGCAAAAGAAAACAAATTTGCACTACCAGCAGTCAATGTAATTGGCTCCAGTAATGTAAACGCAACTATGGAAGCTGCGGCAAAACTGAATAGTCCAGTTATCATACAGTTTTCCAATGGAGGAGCAGCATTCAATGCTGGGAAATCTTTGTCCACAGAAGGTCAAAAATCCGCTATACTGGGAGGTATCGCTGGTGCAAAACATATCCATACCCTAGCAGAAGCTTATGGAGCAACTGTAATATTGCATACAGATCATTGTGCAAAGAAACTTTTACCTTGGATTGATGGGTTGATGGACGCCAATGAAGAATTTTACAAACAAACAGGCAAAACGCTATATTCTTCACACATGTTGGACTTGTCCGAAGAACCAATTGTAGAAAACATGGATATTTCTTGTAAGTATTTCGAAAGAATGGCAAAAATGCAAATGACCCTAGAAATAGAATTAGGAATAACCGGTGGCGAGGAAGATGGTGTGGACAATTCCGATGTGGACTCTACAAAACTATATACTCAACCAGAAGAGGTAGCTTATGCTTATGAAAGACTAAAAGCTATTTCGCCAAACTTTACTATTGCAGCCGCCTTTGGAAATGTACATGGTGTTTACAAACCAGGAAATGTAAAATTAACTCCAAAAATCCTTCATAACTCACAAAAATTTGTTCAGGAAAAATTCGGCACTACCGAAAAACCTGTCAATTTTGTATTCCATGGTGGTTCCGGTTCTTCATTGGAAGAAATAAGAGAAGCAATAGACTATGGCGTTATAAAAATGAATATCGATACCGATTTGCAATTTGCATACAACGAAGGTATCAGAGATTACATGACACAACATATCGATTATCTGAAAACGCAAATTGGAAATCCAGAAGGTGCTGAAAAACCCAACAAAAAATATTACGACCCAAGAGTTTTCTTGAGAAAAGGGGAAGAAACTTTCGTGAAAAGACTTATCACAGCTTTCGAGGATTTGAATAATGTAAATACATTAAAATAAAAAATTAATAAAAGTTCCTTAACACATTAAGGAACTTTTTATACTTATCACTAAAAAAGAAAATTACAATGGCATTCGATTGGTTCAAAAGAAAAACACAAAATATTACTACATCTACCGATGAAAAAAAAGATGTCCCAAAAGGTCTTTGGCATCAAACTCCTTCAGGAAAGATTGTAGAACATGATGAACTGAAAAAAAATAATTTCGTTTCCCCAGAAGATGGTTTTCATGTAAGAATTGGGAGTAACGAGTTTTTTGATATTTTGTTTGATGGCAACTATACCGAACTGGACAAAGATGTTGAAAGTGTAGATATGCTAAAATTCAAAGATACCAAAGCATACACAGAAAGATTAAAAGAAGTATCCGCAAAAACAAAACTGAAAGATTCCATCAGAAATGCCGTTGGAAATGTAAATAATACAAAAATGGTTATTTCTTGTATGGATTTTGCATTTATAGGTGGATCTTTGGGTTCGGTAATGGGAGAAAAAATCCGTAGAGCAATAGATTATTGCATGGAAAACAAACTTCCGTATATGATAATTTGCCAATCCGGAGGAGCCAGAATGCAAGAGGCAACCTACTCTTTGATGCAACTAGCAAAAGTACAAAGCAAATTGGCACAATTGTCCAACGCAGGACTTCCATATATAGCCTACCTTTGCGACCCTACTTTTGGAGGTATTACTGCATCTTTTGCTATGACTGCGGATATTATAATGGCTGAACCCGGTGCATTAATCGGTTTTGCAGGTCCAAGAGTTATCAGAGAAACCATAGGAAAAGATTTGCCGGAAGGTTTCCAAACATCGGAATTTTTACAAGAAAAAGGCTTTGTAGATTTTATTGTGAAAAGAACAGAAGCCAAAGAAATAATCTCCAAAACTGTAAACCTATTAACCAACAAATAAAACTAAATTTAAAAATGAAATTACAAAAAACTATCATTAACCTTTGTCTTATTTCTACACTCTCTTTTTCTGTGGTTTCCTGTTTCAGTGTTGATAACGCTGCTAAAAACATCTCTGTTCAATCAGGAGAAATTCCACAGGATTATGCAAAAGACCCCTCTACTATAATTGCAGTTATAAAAGACCGACCTAGTTATGATAAATATGTAAAATCTGCTTTTGAAAAATATTCTGGTAAATATATACTTGCAACAGAACAAGAAATTAAATCTAAATATAGCGATGTAAATACTTATAGATACATTATGGATTATGAAAGAGAGTCCGGTTCTGTAACCGAAATGGGTACTGGAAAATCTTATAATGTACCTGGGAAAAGATTTTTTATCATCGACAGAAAAACAGATAAAGAATATAAAAGAAAATCTTGGTCTAGTTTCTACGCAAAAGAACTACAGGCTTATGTCGCTGCTTTGAATAAAGCGAAAGGCTAACCCTATCATTTTCAAATAAAATTAGACTGCTCGTTGAGTAGTCTTTTTTTTGAAAATATTTGATTAATTGTCTCTGAAAACAGTTTTTGTTATCTTTACAAATTATTAAAAAAAAATGAAAAATCAACTTCTCTTTACATTCCTGTTATTATCCCTACTCGCAAAGGCTCAAAAAGAAAAATTCAACAATGATTGGTTTTTTCGGGTAAATACCAGCAATGACCTGAACGAAACCGAACTATGGAAACAACAAGCTGTACCTGTAACTTTACCACATGATTGGAGTATAGATTTGCCTTTTGACAAGGATAGTCCCAGTGGAAACAGAGGAGCTGCCCTAAGAGGTGGATTGGGTGTTTATGAAAAAAAATTCAAACTCAACAATCAAGACAAAGAAAAAAATATCTTTATCATCTTTGATGGAGTATATATGAATAGTACCGTGAAAATCAATGGACACACTTTGGGTACAAGACCTTTTGGCTATATTTCTTTCGAATACGACCTTAGTCCTTTTCTAAAATTCGATGGTAGTGAAAATAGTTTGCAAGTAATGGTAGAAAACAAACAACCCAATTCCAGATGGTACAGTGGTAGCGGTATATATAGAAATGTTTGGTTGGACAAAAGAGGAACTATGTTTATAAAAAATTGGGGAACTTATATTACAACTCCCAAAATATCCAATTCCGAAGCAACAATATCAATAGAAACCAACATCAAAACAACCAAATACGAAGAAGGTTCAATCCTAAAAACAACTATCTACGATCCTAAAAACAATCTAGTTGCCACCAATAGTCAGCCAATAGAAAAATACTATGGCGACAGAATATACTCTGAAAATATAATCATCAAAAACCCTCAAAAATGGAATATCGAACAACCAAATCTATACAAAGTAGTTTCGCAGGTTGTTTTCAATAATAACATTTTGCACAGTTACGAAACAAAATTCGGTATAAGAAATTTTTATTTTGATCAAGCAAAAGGATTTTTTCTAAATGATAAACCAGTAAAAATACTTGGTGCTAATATGCACCATGATTTGGGAGCTTTAGGAGCTGCTTTCAACCGAAGTGCTGTACAAAGACAATTCCAATTACTAAAAAGTATGGGTGTAAATGGACTAAGAGGTTCGCACAATCCACCCGATCCGCAATGGTTGGATTTGGCAGACGAAATGGGCTTTGTTGTAATGGACGAAACCTTCGATGTCTGGACCTGGGACAAGGAAAGCACACCTTACAATTACAATTTATATTTTGAACAATGGCACAAAAAAGATATTAGCGATCATATTATAAGAGATAGAAACCACCCCTCTATAATCCTATGGAGCATCGGTAACGAAATCCCCGAACAAAGCGGCACAAAATCGGACACTATTGGTAGAAATATTTCTAGGGAATTGGTAAATATTGTAAAAAGCTGGGACAAAACAAGACCTGTAACTTCCGGATTGAATTATGCCTCCAATGAAAACAATATCTATCAATCCGACGCTCTAGATATTTTAGGGATAAACTACAATCACACACAATGGAAAGATCTTGGAACAAAATTATTTCCTAGCAAAAAACCATTTATTATTAGCGAAAACACCTCCGCACTTTCTACAAGAGGCGAATATGATATGCCTTCTAGTGAGATTAGAAGATGGGCTGGATTTACACCTGAAAAAAACGGTGGCAACAAAAACTTCACTGTTTCGGCATACGAAAATGCTTCCGCTCCTTGGGCTTCTACCAACGAAGAGGCTCTAAAATTATTTTTGAAATATCCATTCCTTAGCGGTATGTTCATGTGGACAGGTTTTGATTATTTGGGAGAGCCAACTCCCTACTCTTTCCCAGCAAGAAGTTCTTACTTTGGTGTGATAGATATGGCAGGTTTTCCAAAAGATTCCTATTATTTGTACAAAAGTATTTTTACCAAAGATACCGTACTACACATACTGCCTCATTGGAATTGGACTCCTGGACAAAAGATAGATGTACATGTCTATTACAACAATGCAGACACGGTAGAACTATACCTCAACAACCAACTATTAGGGAAAAAATCCAAACAAAATGATGACCTATTTGTAAGGTTTGACAATCTCACTTACAAACCCGGAACATTGAAGGCGGTTTCCTCGTTCAAAGGAAAAACTGTGAAAATATCAGAAATCAAAACAGCTGGCGAACCTTATCAACTCCTCGCAGAAGTAGATAGAAGCAAGATAAAATCCGGTGGCGAAGACCTTAGTTTTATAAAAATTTCCGTGTTGGACAAAAATGGAATTCTCGTACCAAAAGCCAATAATAAATTGGAATTTAATATTTCCGGTAAAGGCGAAATTGCTGCTTTGGACAATGGTTTGCAAACAGATTTGGAACCTTACTCTAACAAAAAATGGAGAAATGCTTTCAATGGATTGGCCTTGGCAATTGTAAAAGGCACAAAAGAAAAAGGAGAGATAACCCTAGAAATATCCAGTCCCGGACTAAAAAGTACAACCATAAAATTGAGTTCGGAATAACGAGAAGAAAAATAAAAAACCACTTTGCAAATATTAATTTTCTAACAATAATAAAAAATGACTCTAAAAGACGCTTTGAAAATAGCAATAGTCCCAATTTTATTGGCAATGATACTATTTGCTGTACAGGTAATTTTTGGTTGGCTTAGTCAGCCAAGTACAACCATGGTAATTGTTGGGATTATATCCCTAAGTTTGCTTATATTGGCAGTTTATTTCATCATCAAAAAAATATATCTCACAAATGAATAATAACAAAAAACCATTGATTATCGGTGGAATTATCAGTTTTTTTCTGCTAATTGTTGTATTGACCTGTACTGAAAGAATAGACGCAGGACACGAAGGATTATTAGTGAAAATGTATGGCTCCGACAAAGGCGTACAAGATGTAGCTTTGGTAACTGGTAGAGTGTGGTACAATCCTTTGACAGAACAAGTTTTCGAAATTCCCACTTTTGTACAAACCGTGAATTACCAAGCTTTTACCGTTAATGCAAAAGACGGCTCGGTATTTACCGTAGATCCTACCATGTCCCTGAAAGTAATTGATGGGCAATCCCCGAAAATTTTCAGAAAATACAGAAAAAGTATATCAGAAGTTCTCCAAAACACATTGGTTAATCATATTAAAGATGTGTATAGAATAGAATTTAACAAATACACAACAGACTCAATCATCAGTAGAAGGGAAGCTTTTGAAAATGGAGTACAAGCCAAGATGAATGCTTTTTTGAAAAAAGAAGGTTTCGCAATGGAGCAGCTAACTTCCGGAATACAATATCCTGAAATTATCACCAAAGCCATTAATGCTAAAAATGCAGCAATACAAGAAGCTCAAAGGGTAGAAAATGAACTGAAAGTTTCTGAAGCCAATGCTAGAAAATTAATCGTACAAGCGGAAGCCGAAGCAAAAGCCAATGAACTAAGAAAACAATCCCTAAGTCCATTGCTTATACAACAGCAATTTATAGAAAAGTGGGACGGAAAAACTGCAATATATGGCAATGCTCCATCTTTTTTCAAAGCGGTGGATTAAATCTCAACCGAAATTTAGAAAAGGTTTTAAAGGACTTCGGAAGCAGGTTCGTTTAACTTTCGCCGAATTCTCTTAAAAAAAATAAAAGAGAGAAACAACTTTGATCCGAAAGTCTGGGTACGCCAAATTTCCGAAGTCAATATAACTGGATTTTTTTTTTAAAATCCGTAATTTAGTTTGGGTTTTCAATACGGACGGTTGAAAATTCAAATGAAAATTTTATATAAGTTTAATATTATTTTTTTATCTTTATCAATTAATTTAATTTTTCATTACAAAAATGTTGTACAATAATATCATATTAGCAAGAGAAAATCAAATCGGATTAGTTACTATCAACAGACCAGAAAGCCTAAATGCACTAAATAAAAAAACTATAGAAGAGCTTAGTTCAGCATTTGAAGAGCTTTCCAAAGACCCTACGATTAGAGCTGTTATCCTTACCGGAAGTGGGGAAAAATCTTTTGTTGCAGGAGCAGATATAAAAGAGTTTGCAGATTTTAATCAGAAACAAGCGGAAGAATTGGCAAGAGTAGGACAAAATTCTCTTTTTAATAAAATCGAAAATCTAAACAAACCAGTGATAGCAGCCGTGAATGGATTTGCATTAGGAGGTGGGTTGGAGTTAGCAATGTCTTGCCATATTCGATATGCTTCGGACAACGCAAAACTAGGATTACCAGAAGTAACCCTTGGATTAATACCCGGTTATGGCGGAACACAGAGATTGCCAAAATTAGTTGGAAAAGGAATGGCAAATGAAATAATTTTTTCTGCTAAAATGATTACTGCCAACAAGGCAAAAGAGATTGGTTTGGTGAACGAAGTATATCCCCAAGAAGAATTATTAACAAAAACCAAAGAATTGGCAACTGCAATTGCCAAAAACTCACCACAAGGTATAGAAAAAGCTATAAAAGCAGTCAATCTTTCGGATACAGAAAGTGGTTTTGATGCTGAAATACAATTTTTTGGACAACTTTTTGAAATGAATGACAAACAGGAAGGTGTAAAAGCATTTTTAGAAAAAAGAAAACCCGAATTTTAAAAAAAAGTGATAAATAAATTTGATATTGCCTACCTGAAAATGGCAAAAGAATGGGCAAAACTATCTTACTGCAAAAGAAAACAAGTGGGTGCATTAATCGTGAAAGATAGAATGATAATTTCCGATGGATACAATGGTACTCCTTCTGGATTTGAAAATTGCTGCGAAGACGAAGAAGGAAAAACGCAATGGTTTGTACTCCATGCAGAAGCCAACGCAATACTAAAATTAGCCTCTTCTACACAGAGTGCAAAAGGTGCAACGCTCTATCTTACATTATCGCCCTGTAAGGAATGTAGTAAACTAATCTTGCAATCCGGAATAGCAAAAGTAGTCTATGTAGATGAATATTCCGATGATGAAGGAATCTCTTTTTTGAAAGAACACAATATAGAAATACAACGGATAGCGGAAGAAAAATTATTTTAAAAAAACACAACACAAAAAAACACAACACAATGAATTGGGATGAAAAAATACAAGACTTTGAATCTTTTTTAAGGTTTGAAAGAAATTCTACCGACAACACACTCAGTGCCTATATTGGTGATTTGAAAAAACTGAAACAATTCTCGGAAACACAATTGGGAGGCGTATCTCCATTGTCGATTACACACAGTCATCTTCAGGAATATCTATATCAAAACTCCAAAGACAAGATAAGCGAAAGATCGCAAGCACGGTGGATTTCTTCGATAAAAGCGTTTTTCAAATATCTACACGAAGACGAAATGAGAGAGGACAACCCAGCACATTTATTAGAATGTCCTAAATTGGGATTATACCTACCAGACACGCTTAGCCTTTCAGATATAGACAAAATACTTTCTTCTATAGATGTTTCTACAGATCTTGGCAAACGAAACAACTGCATGATAGAAGTACTCTATGGTTGCGGATTGAGAGTTTCGGAACTCATTGAACTGAAAATTTCTAACATCAATTTCAAAGAAAAATATATGTCTATAGAAGGCAAAGGACAAAAAGTAAGACTTGTACCTTTGGCAGATCTCACAATAGACCTCATTTTGGATTATATAAACCAAGTAAGAAGCACACAAAAGATAAATCCAAAACATCAAGACATACTTTTCCTTAATAGTAGAGGCACAACAATGTCTAGGGTAATGGTTTTTATAATAATAAAAGAATTGGCACAAAAAGCTGGGATTAGTAAAAATATATCACCGCATACTTTCCGACATTCTTTTGCTACTCACTTGTTGCAAAACGGTGCAGACCTTAGGTTTATACAAGAGATGCTCGGACATTCCAGTATTACTACCACCCAAATATACACTCATCTGGAATCGGAAGAATTGCGACAAACGATACTCAACTTCCACCCAAGAAACCTAAACTGATGACGAAACTTACTATTTGCCCAAACTGTGGTGAAAAAAACTTGCATTGGGACAACGAAAAAAAATGGAGCTGCAATGCTTGTAGTTTTGTTTTGTACCACAATGTAGCCAGTGCTGTTGCTGTATTGGTAAAGTGTGGAGATGAAATCTTGCTAACAAAAAGAAATCAAAATCCAGCAATAGGGAAATTGGATTTGCCGGGAGGATTTGTAGATCCAAAAGAGAGTGCTGAAACAACTTGTAAAAGAGAACTTTGGGAGGAATTGAAAATTGATATTAATACCTCCAAATTAGTATATATTACTTCTTTGCCCAACACCTATATCTACAAAGATATTTTGTACAATACTCTGGATATGTTTTATATGTATGAAGTTGATGAAAAACCAAACTTCTGTATTGAAAAATCAGAAATTATTTCTACAGTGTGGATAGATAGTAATGATATTAATATCGATGAAATCGCTTTTGATTCCCAAAAATATTTCTTTGAGACTTTTTATACAAATTAGAATCACTCAATAATCCATCTTTTTTTCTCTAAATTTGCAAAAACGGAAAATTTAGTTTTTCATCATTAAAATATGCTAGAAAAAAAAGAACATCTATACGAAAAAGCAGTCTTGGTTGGGGTAATTACACAACATCAAGACGAAGAAAAACTTCAAGAATATATGGACGAGTTGGCTTTTTTGGCCTACACCGCAGGTGCAACCGTGGAAAAAAGATTTACACAAAAACTTACCATGCCCGACTCCAAAACCTTTGTAGGTAAAGGAAAAGCCGAAGAAATAAAAAATTTCGTGAAAGAAAACGAAATAGGAACCATTATTTTTGATGACGAACTTTCGCCTTCACAACTCAAAAATCTTGAAAGAGATATGGAAGTGAAAATACTGGACAGGACAAATCTTATCCTAGATATCTTCGCACAAAGAGCACAAACTTCCTATGCTAGGACCCAGGTAGAGCTGGCTCAATACCAATATCTACTACCCAGATTGACAAGAATGTGGACACACCTAGAAAGACAAAAGGGAGGTATCGGAATGCGTGGACCCGGCGAAACAGAAATAGAAACAGACAGAAGGATAATCCGAGATAGAATAACATTACTAAAAGAAAAACTAAAAACCATCGACAAACAGATGGCGACCCAAAGAAACAACCGTGGAAAAATAGTTAGGGCAGCTCTTGTTGGTTATACCAATGTGGGGAAATCTACCCTGATGAACACCCTTTCCAAATCCGCCGTATTTGCAGAAAACAAACTTTTTGCAACCCTGGATACTACTGTACGGAAAGTAGTAATTGGAAATTTACCCTTTCTATTAACCGATACCGTAGGATTCATTCGGAAATTGCCTACCCAATTAGTAGAGTCTTTCAAATCCACTTTGGACGAAGTAAGAGAAGCAGACCTACTAATCCATGTGGTCGATATATCTCATGAAAGTTTCGAGGATCATATCGACTCTGTCAATCAAATCCTAATGGAGATAGAAGCTCATAAGAAACCTATGATAATGGTTTTTAATAAAATTGATGCTTTTGCCTATGACAAAAAAGAGGAAGACGACCTTACTCCTGCTACCAAAAAAAATATTTCTTTGGAAGAATGGGAAAAAACTTGGATGGCAAAATCCAAATACCCGACTGTATTCATCTCCGCTATTACCAAAGAAAATTTCTCCGAAATGAAGAGAATGATTTATGATGAAGTCCACAAAATACACATCTCCAGATTTCCGTATAACGATTTCTTGTTCGAGTATTTTGATGATGATGAAACCCAAAACTAATGAGAGTGTAGCAAAAGAAATTTTAACCGCTTTACAATGTAAGTTACATTGTTCCTCTATTGAATTTTAACAACCTGCTTATTGATGAATATGTCAAAATTAAAAATCCAGCAATTAAATATATAATTTCTTTTGGAGAATATCTCAATATCTTTTCAATGAAATTTGAGTGTTTAAAATCATAATCATTTTGATCTGAATATTCACGACCAATTACATTACCACAACGAACTACATCATCTTTTAACAAAGAATTTGTTTTTTTTTGATGAACAACATAAAATGCATTTGTTTTATCAATGTCTAAACCATAAACATCTTGTTCAGTTTTTTGCATTAAGTTTAATAATCTAACTAAATCATTAAAATTGTTTTTATCTGAAAGTTGAAATTTAATCCCAGTTTTATCAATATTATTTTTCTGAAGTTTTTTTATTAATGCAAAGTAATTATTCTCAGTTTTTTCGTCGAAATTTTGTGGAAGTTTAATAGTTTGATAATTGTACCCTTCCATTGGAATTATTATATATTCAGATAATTTTTTTCCTTTTTTTGCTTTTGCAGGTAAACCTAAATCAATTACTCTTAAATTAAAATTGTCATAAATTGGTTTTGCATAAATCCAAAAAATAATTGGAATAAAAATTAAACTAATTATTCCTCCAACATAGTATATTTTTTTGTGAACTTTCATTTTGTATAATTTTTTGGCAACATTGTGGTTAGCGGAAGGCAGAATTTTATTCGTTTTCATCTAATACTTTGTTTAGCTCGTCTTCAAGTTGTTTTTTGTTGGGCAGGTAAAGTTGATATTTTGCAACGAATAACTGATTACCAATGTTTTCGGTAGCATATTCAACCAATATATTGTGTTTTGAAGCTCCTAAAACTATTCCGATTGGTGGATTGTCTCCTTCGGTATTTTGTTCTTTTCTAAAATAATTGAGATACAAATTCATTTGACCAACATCTTGATGCTCAACTTCGCCCCGTTTCAAGTCAATCAAAACAAAACACTTTAAAATACGATGGTAAAACACTAAGTCCACATAAAAATGTTTTCCGCCGATTGAAATTCGGTATTGTCTTTTCTCAAATGTAAATCCTTTTCCAAGTTCTAGCAGAAAGTTTTGCAGGTTGGAAATCAATTTTTCTTCCAATTCGCTTTCAAGATATTTGTGACTTTCTGGAATGTTCAGAAACTCTAATACATAAGGGTCTTTGACGATGTCTTCAGATTTTTGAATTTCCAGTCCCTGTTCCGAAAGTTCCAAAACGCCTTTCTTGTCTTTACTCAATGCCAATCTATGGAACAACATACTTTTCATTTGGCGTTTCAACTCTCGTACGCTCCAATTTTCTTTTTCGGATTGTTTGACATAAAAGCTGATTTCAAGGTCGCTGTCTGATTTTAGGATTTCAATGTAATGACTCCAACTCAATTTATATAGTTGATTTACATTGTTTTCAAATTGTCCAGACAGTGTCTGGATTTTTGAGAAACGCAGGTAAAATTGCCTGATTTGGAATACATTGGAACGGCTAAATCCTTTTCCATAATGTTTTGAAAGGTCATTAGCAAGTTGATCTAAAAGCTGACTTCCATAATCTGCTTTTTCTTTTCCGCCTTGTTCAAACTCAACAATATGTTTTCCAATCAGCCAATAAGTTTGCACTAAAATTGAGTTTACTGATTGTGATGCTTTCTCTCTTCCCTTTTGTAATAAAGCACCTATTTCATTGATGAGTTCTGTATATTTTGGTTGCGCTAAATTCATTTTTCACTATCTGATTTTTGATTTCAAAGACAGTAATTTTATGCCCCGAATTGCCTTAAATGGTGGTCAAAATGTTTCCATTGTAAAATCGCCCATTCTTCGGCTGTGAATTTTCCGAAAAAAGAATGAGGATGTTTTGTGCATTTGCTAGGTCCATTGTTGTGAAAAGTTTTGATAAGTTCAACGGCTTTGGCTTTTTCCTTTTCAAAATCACGAGTATCAGTAAACACATAATTTTTGTCAGTTGGAGAGTTTTTGGTCATTGGCTTTTCATTTAGGAATTTTTGCTTCATAAAACCTCCGATAATTCTACCGATGAATAATCTTTTCGGAAAATTTTGTCCCATTGCTGTTTCTAACGATATGTTTACATGAGCCAACAATTGTCCTACATTCATTTTCCCCCATTGCCTTTGTGCGTTTGAATTTAAATTTTCAAGACGGTTTAAAATTCCGTCAACATCAGTTTTGTTGTATAAGTTGTTCATTTCTGTTTATGTAAATGTCAGATTAATAACATTATTTTATCTCCACACAACCAACTCTTCCACCTGCATTTCCTGTGGGTTGGGAATGAAAATCGTCCTCCTTGTCGTGGATTACTATAGATTTTCCGATAATATTTTTGGACTCATCAGTACAACCAAGACACCATTTATCCGTTTTGAAAACCAATCGAGCTGTACCCTCTTTATCGGCAACCAAATTCCCTATATCGCCCATGTGAAATTCTCCTTGTTCCCATTTGCCATGTTTGTGGCTTGTAGGATTCCAATGTCCACCTGCGGAAGACGCATCGGGTGCGGAACAATCTCCCTTTTCGTGAATATGGACAGCGTGTTTCCCTGGTGAAAGTTTGTAAGCATTAATATCCATAGTAACCGTATTTCCTTTTTGGGTAAAAGAAACTGTACCTTGTGTATCGGTTTTGCTTTTCGACAAAATTTTATAATTTTTGGTAGTCCCACAAGAAATCATTGCTAATGATAAAATTGCAGTAGTAAAAAATGATTTTTTCATATTTTTTATTTTTAAAGATTATTTTTAATTTCAATTTTTGTTAATGAGCTTCAAGCCAATTATTCCCTACGCCAACCTCTACCAAAAGTGGAACTTGGGTCTTAATGGCATTCTCCATTTCCTTCTTTATCATTGGGATTACAATGTCTATTTCCTCTTCTGGTGCTTCGAAAACCAATTCGTCGTGTACTTGTAATAACATTTTTGTTTTAAAGTTTAGCGATTCTAATTGTTGGTCAATATTGATCATGGCTATTTTGATGATGTCAGCAGCACTACCTTGTATAGGAGCATTAACAGCATTTCTTTCGGCATGACCTTTTACCACAAAATTATTGGAATTGATGTCTTTCAGGTGTCTTCTCCTACCGAGTATAGTTTCTACAAAACCATTTTCTCTAGCTTTCTGGACTTGGTTTGCCATGTACAATTTTAG
>JAFDZJ010000041.1 GCA_018266965.1 Bacteroidota bacterium | reverse complement strand
TTCAAAAATAGACTGATAAATTTCTTTCTCCTTATTCCAATTTTGTTCTAAATCATTTAATTTATCAATATGATTATCCAATTGAATTTTGATTTCTGTTTTTTCTAAATTCAAACTATCGTATTTTTCTTTGGAAACATGGTTGGATTTCAAGATGAAGTAAATCGTTAGACTACCCAAGACAATTCCTATGATTATGTATAAAATTTCCATTTGTATTAAATTATTTTTTCGTGAAAATCTTCTATTTTATTCACATTTTCTACTATTATTCCAAATTTTTTCTTTGATAATTTGTTTAGACCAGAAACAAAAATTTTTTCATAACCCAGTTTTTCTGCTTCCGTTATTCTGTGTTCAATTTGTGGGATTGGTCGTATTTCTCCACTTAGTCCAATTTCGCCAGCAAAACAATATTTTTCGGAAATAGCAATATCCTCATTACTAGACAAAATTGCCGCCACTACTGCCAAATCCAAAGCAGGATCGTCGGTTTTTATTCCTCCGGTTATATTAAGGAAAACATCTTTTGTTGCTAATTGGAAACCAGCTCTTTTTTCCAAAACTGCCAATAACATATTGAGTCTTTTGGCATCGAAACCCGTGCAACTCCTTTGTGGTGTCCCATAAACTGCCGAACTCACCAACGCTTGGATTTCCAAAAGCATGGGTCTATTTCCTTCCAAAGTAACAGCAACTGCATTGCCTGACAATTCTTCGGATTTTTTTGTAATTAGTAGTTCGGAAGGGTTTTTTATTTCTTTCAATCCTTGGGTTATCATTTCATAAATCCCAATTTCACTAGTTGAGCCAAAACGGTTTTTATTGGCTCTCAACAATCGAAAAAGGTGGTTTCTATCGCCATCGAAATTCAAGACTACATCTACCATGTGTTCCAGTACTTTGGGTCCGGCAATTTGTCCATCTTTGGTAATATGACCAACCAATATCACGGGTATATTATTTTCTTTAGCAAATTTTATCAGTTCCGAGGAACATTCTCTAATCTGTGAAACCGTACCCGGAGAACTTTCCAACAATTGCGATTGCAAAGTTTGTATGGAGTCCACAATCATCAAATCTGGATTGAGTGTTTTTGCCTCTTTTAGTATTTTTTCCATTGATGTTTCTGTGTATAAGAAACATTCCGGATTTTGGATATTGGTAATCCTGTCTGCTCTCATTTTTATTTGCGAAGCACTTTCTTCTCCGGAAACATAGAGGATTTTTTTTTTCATTTTCAAGGCTAATTGCAGAAGCAAAGTTGATTTGCCAATTCCAGGTTCACCACCTATCAATGTTACCGAACCCAAAACAATCCCACCTCCTAATACACGGTTTAGCTCTTCACTTACCGTTTTCAACCGAAGTTCCGTACCAGTTTCTACTTCGGTTATATTAATGATTTTTTGTTTTCCACTACCCAAAATATCATATTGAGATGATTTTTTCTCTACTATTTCTTCGGTAAGCGTATTCCATTCGCCACAACTTTTGCATTGTCCCAACCATTGTGGATACTGTGTTCCACAACTATTGCAAATGTATGCTGTCTTCAGTTTTGCCATCTTGCAAAATTCTTAAAAATAAATGATATACACCGAATTTTTTGAAAAGCAATTTGCTTTGTCAGGTTTTGCAAGTATTTAGATGACATTATTTCTATAATGAGTGTACTTATAGAAAATTTAACCAAAAAAATAAATTCATAACAAGATTATAAATTTTCATAAATGTTTATAAAAATAGATTGTTAGTGTTAAATTTTAGTTAAATAACCTATAAACTCACTAGTAACAAAAGCACTTTTGCATTATATTTGAATAGACAAAAATCATAAATTACAACAATACTATGAACAATAATTTAAAAAAATTATTTCCTTACGCTTTAGTAGGAATCATGTCCGGAGCTACTACTTTTGGAGCTATACATTTTGTGGGATCTTCTAACAGTAATTCCGATTTCAATTACTTTCAACCAAAAAATTCAACAGCAAAATTTGCAGGGTTAAATACTTCAGCTGTTGGAGATGACTTTGTGAAAGCTGCTCAAATTTCCATTCCAGCAGTCGTTTCCATCAAACGATACTCCAATGCTGCACCAATGCAAAGAATGCAAGATCAGGATTTATTGGATTGGTTTTTCAGAAACCAAATGGGAGGAGATAGAAATGGACAACCCAATATCCAAAATCAGAAACCAAAAAATGCACCCGATGGTATGGGTAGTGGTGTAATTATTTCGCCAGATGGATACATTGTAACCAATAATCATGTGGTACAAGGGGCATCTAAATTAGAAATTGTACTTTCCAATAAAAAAACATACATCGCAAAATTAATTGGTACAGATGCCAATTCCGACATTGCCTTATTAAAGATTGAAGAAAAAGGATTACCGTACCTCAACTTTGGAAATTCCGACGCAGTAGAAGTTGGACAATGGGTATTGGCAGTAGGAAATCCTTTGGGGCTTAATTCAACTGTTACCGCAGGTATCATTTCTGCAAAAGCAAGAAACATTAATTTATTAGGTAGAAATACAGCAGCAAAAAATCCAATAGAGTCATTCTTACAGACCGATGCTGCCATTAATCCTGGAAACTCTGGTGGAGCTTTGGTGGACACCAATGGAAATTTGGTTGGTATAAATTCCGCAATATCCTCCAATACAGGTTATTACGAGGGATATGGATTTGCTGTACCATCTAATTTGGTTAGGAAAATTGTAGAGGACATAAAAAAATTCGGTTTGGTACAAAGAGGTTATCTAGGTATCTCTTTACTCGACCTTTCTCAAGATGATCAACTAGAACAATATAACCAAGAAAACAAAACAAATTTCAAATCCGGAAAAGGTGTATTGGTAAGAGAAGTTTCCGAAAAAAGTGGTGCAAAAGATGCTGGTATAAAAACAGGCGACATTATCACAGCTATCGACAATACTCCAATTACTTCTCAAGCAATACTCATGGGTATTATTGGAGAAAAAAGACCTGGCGACAAGGTTATGGTTACCTATCTTAGAAATGGTATGGAAAACAAAGCTACTGTTACCCTAAAAGACCAAAATGGTAGTACTAGTTTCCGTAGTAAAGCAGATATGACCATCAATGAAAAAATTGGTGCAGATTTCGAACCAATCGATCAAAAAGTAAAAGTATATTACGGAATAGAAAATGGTGTGGTTGCCAAAAATGTAGTTGCCGATGGAGAACTCGCCAAAATAAATGTTTCGGAAAATAATATAATCTTTGAAATAAACGGCAAACCTGTGAACTCCCAAAAAGATATAGAAAAAATATTAACCGGCTACAAAGGAACTGTTTCTGTGAAATATTTGGACGACAACGGAAGAATTACCAGTAGAGGATTTACAATGCCTTAATACGCAATAGTAATTATTAAACATAAAAAAAACGCATCAATTAAGATGCGTTTTTTGTTTTAGATTTTCGTTGAATTTTATTGTAAATGACTTCCACAATTTTTCCTCCTAGCCAAGCAAATGGAAAATAGATAAGAAAAATTGATATTTTGTAAAATGTAGGATGATGGGGAAATACAACTATATCTATCATTGCAACAAAAAGCATTATGAATCCAATAAGGATAGCATAAGCTACTTTTGCATACTTCACAATAATAGCTGTTGCCACACCAGCAATTGTAGTACCCAAACCAGAAATAAATAATAGAAATCCAAAAAACTTTGAATTCCCTTTCATACTTGCCAGAAATTTATTCCAATGTTCGAAAGGTGTATAACCATCATAGACACGCCATTCCGGAACCATACGGATACCGAAAGTTATGGTACATGCCACAATGGACAGTCCTACAATAATTGCAAAAGTATTTCTAATGAAATTCATTAATCCTGATGAGCAATCATGGAAATTTCTACATCTACATTTTTAGGCAAACACGATACTTGCACCGTTTCTCTGGCTGGGAAATTATTACCTTCAAAATAAGAGGCGTATATATCATTCATCACTGCAAAATCGTCCATACTTTTCAGGAAAATGGTAGTTTTCACAACATTAGAAAAAGTCATTCCAGCTTCAGTAAGTATAGCTTTTAGGTTTTTCATAACTTGATGTGTAGATTCTTCAATTCCTTCTGCCAAAACACTTCTTGTAGGATCAACAGGAATCTGTCCGGAGATATATAAAATTCCTTTGGAAAAGATAGCTTGGGAATAAGGTCCTATTGCAGCAGGAGCATTTTGGGTATTGATAACTTGTTTCATGTATATTTTTTTAAATTATTTTTAGTTTCGTTAAATAAAAAATTTTTACAAATATAATTTATTATAAATAGAAATGGTTAAAAATTGGCATTCGGTTGTGTAAAACTTCTATCTTTATATTTCACTGCATCTTTTAGGATATTGGCTTTTATCCCTATAAAAAAGTCATAAACCTTGTATTGTCCAAAGGGAACCCAATTGAAATTGATAGTAAAACTCCTTTGATCTCTGGTAAAACCAATTCGAGTATAAGCCAATTGCTGTGTTACGAAATCGTAATTGGTGGACGCTGTAATATTCCAATAAGGAGTAAGCCCAATACTACCATCTAGACCTATGGTTGCAATAGTATTTCCAAATCGAGAGGTTGATTTGGAGTAGGCATAATTAGCTGCAACATTCAGTGTCCAAGGTTGTTTGTAATGAGCGTAATTATCATCATCAAAATAATAATTTTCATTTCTTACCCTTCCTTTTGTTCCATATTTTTTGGACAAATCTTCTTGTTTTCCAAAAATTTGATCGCTCAATGGATAGGTCATTTGCAAATTAAAACCTTGAATATTAAAATGACCAAAATTTTCAGTTCTCACCCCAATATCCGATCCATCTGTAAAAACTACTTCATAAGGGTCAACAATCAGGCTTGTATTAATGTTCATTTTACTATTAAATAACGAAGTCTGCCCGGAAATGGAAAATGGAGACCACCTATGAGATTTGGCTGCAAAATTATAATTCCCGGAAACATTGAGTGTTTCAAAAATTTTAATTTTTTTGAAGCCCGTGGAGTCCGATTTGCTTTTTATTTTCATCTCTAGATTATTGCCGATAGAGAAACCCACACCTCCCATCATACCAGAAGTTGGGCTTCCAATAATTCCTTTTTCGAAAATAGAATAAGTAATAAGGTTGCTATTGGCATCGTAATAATTTTTGAAATATCCAAAACCTGGTGTACCAAAATCCGGCGAATAAGAAAAACTTACCTGTGGAGTTACCATGTGCCTAATAGCCTGTATTGCAGAACCTTTTTTGAAAACAACAGTTTTGTACAAAGTAGTCTGCAAACTAGTAGAAGTGCTAAAATAGGAAAACCCAGAGATTTTATTAGTCATATCGTCTTCCACTCTATTGGAAATGGGATTGTAAAACCTATCGAGCACTTTGGTAGTCAATCCATTATAAATATTTGCTCCAATACTGAAAGTAAAATATTTAGCAATAGAAGTATTGGTACCTAGGGTGATATTATTTTTCAGACCGGTTTGCATATTATCCCACATTTCTTTTTTAAACATTTGTCCATCTGCTACCGAAACGAAATTATTGAAATCCAAACCTGTATTCACGGTAATATTTTGTAACAAACCTTGTCTAATACCAGATTTTGGAGTAAAAAGGTAGAATTGATTGATGGCAACATTCATCTGTGGAAGACGGATATTGGCAAGACCTGTAGAAAAATTTTGAGAATATCCTGCGGTACTAGTAATGGTAACAGGCAAAGTAAGAAATCTTTTGGTAAGACTTATGGTAGAATTCTGTTGCGAGTTTAGTACATTTTGGTTGAAAATATAATTATTATTGATGGTATTGTTATAAAATTTGGAACTAACAATATCGACCGATGCAGAAAAATTAAGAAAAGGATTTGCTTTTTGATCTTGAGAATGACGCCAAGAAATCCTAAAAGTCCTAGTTTTGGAATAATTAGCCAAACCATTGATACCCCTAACTGTCGTACCAAAATCCGCTTGAAAACTTCCATTGTATCGGTATTTTTTGGAATAATGCACTTCTGGTCTTATTCCCCAACTTCCTTTGGTGTATATATCCGAAAGTATTTTCAAATCAAAATGCTCTCCCAACGGTTGATAATAACCTATCCCATTGAGAAAGAAGCCCACATCTTGTCTTTCTCCAAAACTTGGGATTAGAATCCCTGCACTTCTTTTATCGGAGAAAGGGAGTATTGCAAAAGGCATAATCAAAGGTGTCGGAACCTCCTCTACAAATAACTGGATAGGTCCGGTAATAATTTGTGAACTATTTTTTCCTTTTACTAATTTTATACTAGAAGCCAACATATAATAATCCGGGATACTATCTTTCTTTTTCAAAAAATAATCATCGGTAGTATATTTTCCACTTTTCATAAAAAACACAGAATCGTTGTATTTTTTTGTTTTCCTAGCAACTATAACTCCTTCGCTTTCTTCGGTTCTGGCATTGTAGGCAATGGCTCTTTTTGTCTTGTAATTGTAATTGAAATGGTCGGTTTCATATTTTTTTCCTCCTTGCATTGTAATAACTGGTGAGGTAATTTTGCCTAAAGTATCCATTTTACCTTGTGCAAAAATTGTCCCTTTGTCCCAATCTATGCTTATATAATCTGCATTTACTTGCAAGTCTTGGTATTTTACTTGAGCATTTTTTTTCAAGTAAGACATTTTTTTGGGAATATCATTCCTTATATTGTCGGCTTTGTAACGGACAATATCTTCCAAAGCCTCGCTTTTTTGGGCTTTTGGAAGGGAGATAGTATCCTTTGTTTTCTCATTTAGCAGTGGAGATGTTTTTTCTTTTTGTGCTAAAATATTGTTAAAAATTAGGATAATTAAAATTTGTAATATATTTTTGGGGCAGTTTCTGAACAATTTTGATGGTATATATATTCGCCGCCAAAATTAAAATAAATTTTAAAATTAAAAGATGAACAAGTCAAGATTTTATTTCAAAAAATATTTTGTATTCCTATTTGTCCTTGTTATTGGACTTTTCCCGGGTCAAAAAAAATTCACAATAGTCCTAGATGCAGGTCATGGTGGAGAAAAAGACACCGGTGCCACCAGAAAATATGATGACCTAGGAACAGTTAGGGAAAAAGACATTACCTTGGCAATAGTATTGAAATTGGGTAGAATGTTGGAGAAAAATAAGGATTATAAAATAATATATACCAGAAAAGAAGATGTATATCCATCTCTTGGGGACAGAACAGATCTGGCAAACAGTAGCAAAGCAGACCTTTTTGTATCGGTACATGTAAATTCTTCCGCTGCAAAGACAACCGCCACCAATGGAACGGAAACATTTGTACAAGGTCCCAACCAAAACAAAACAAATTTAGAAGTTGCTAAAAGAGAGAACGATGTAGTCTTTATAGATGAAAAAGACAAGGAGAGATTCTCTTCCTACGATCCAAATTCACCAGAATCGCTAATTGCT
>JAFDZJ010000419.1 GCA_018266965.1 Bacteroidota bacterium | reverse complement strand
GATTTTGATTGTTGTCCATTTTATTTTAAATTTTTTTATGTTAAAGGTTAGATTTTAGAAGTTAGAAATTAGAAATTAGAAGTTAGAAGTTAGATGTTAGAAGTTAGATTTTAGAAGTTAGATTTTAGAATTGGCTTAAATCCAGCTATAAAATATTTTTTGTAAAAATACAAATTATATTTCTATTTCCTAATTTCTTCCCTCTAATCTCTAACTTCTAGTTTCTAATTTCTAGTTTCTAGTTTCTAGTTTCTAGTTTCTAGTTTCTAGTTTCTAATTTTAGTTAATATCTTCAAATTCTTTACTAGAGCCTACTATTACATTTTGATAATCTTTTAGTCCTGTTCCTGCCGGGATTCTGTGTCCAACAATTACATTTTCTTTCAGACCACCAAGGAAATCTACTTTTCCTGCTACAGCAGCTTCGTTCAATACTTTTGTTGTTTCCTGGAAAGAAGCAGCAGACATGAAAGATTTAGTTTGTAGTGCAGCTCTTGTAATACCTTGAAGTACTGGTGAAGCCGTAGCTGGAAGTACTTCTCTTACTTGTACCAATTGTTGGTCTTCTCTTTTCAGTTTGGAGTTTTCATCTCTTAGTTCTCTTGCTGTAATAATTTGACCAGGTTGGAATACTTGTGAGTCTCCTGCTTCTACTACCACTTTCATTCCGAAGATACGATTGTTTTCCTCCAAGAAATCCAGTTTGTGTTCCAAAGCACCTTCTAGGAATTGGGTATCACCACCATCTTCAATCATAACTTTGGTCATCATTTGTCTTACGATGATTTCGAAATGTTTGTCGTCGATTTTTACCCCTTGCAAACGATACACTTCCTGTATTTCGTTTACTAGATATTCCTGCACGGCAGTCGAACCTTTGATTCTTAAGATGTCTTCTGGTGTTATAGATCCATCGGAAAGAGGAGTTCCTGCTCTTACAAAGTCATTTTCTTGTACTAGGATTTGGTTGGTAAGTTTTACTAGGAAGGTTTTTCTTTCACCAGTTTTAGCTTCCACTATTAATTCACGATTTCCTCTTTTTATTTTTCCATAAGAAACTACCCCGTCTATTTCGGTAACTACTGCTGGGTTAGATGGGTTTCTTGCTTCGAATAGCTCTGTTACCCTTGGAAGACCACCGGTGATATCCCCTGCTTTTGCAGATTTTCTAGGAATTTTTATTAAGATTTTTCCTGCTTTAATTTTTTCTCCGTCATTAACCATAAGGTGGGCACCGACAGGTAAGTTGTAGCCTTTTTGTTCTACGCCTTTGGAGTCCACTACTTTTAGGGTAGGAACAGCTTTTTTATTTCTAGACTCGGAAATTACTTTTTCTTCAAATCCAGTTTGTTCGTCGATTTCCAATTGGAAAGAAACCCCTTGTATGATGTCTTCATATTCCACTTTACCAGAAGTTTCAGCAATGATTACCGCATTGTATGGATCCCATTTACAGATTACATCACCTTTTTTCACTTTGTCTCCGGATTTTACGGAAATTTCAGCACCATAAGGGATATTTGCTACCATCAATGGTGTTCTTGCCTCGTTGTCTGTTACCAAACGGAACTCTGTGGAACGAGAAACAACTACATCTCTTACTTCTCCAATTTCATTTTCGGAAGCAATTGTTCTTAGTTCGTCCATTTCCACAATACCATCTCTTCTGGCAATAATGGAAGGATTAACAGAGACATTTCCTGCTGTACCACCTTGGTGGAAAGTTCTCAAAGTAAGCTGTGTACCAGGTTCACCAATGGATTGTGCAGCGATTACACCAACAGCTTCTCCCATGTGGATAGGTTTTCCTGTGGCAAGATTTCTACCGTAACATTTAGCACAAATACCTTTCTTGGCTTCACAAGTAAGTGGAGATCTAGCTTCTACTGTATCTATACCTGCTGTTTCTATAATTTTTGCTAACTCCTCATTGATGATGGTGTCTGCTGAACAAATTAGCTCATCAGTTTCTGGGTCATAAATATCGTGTAAGGAAACTCTACCTAGGATTCTTTCTGAAAGTTTTTCAACAATTTCGTCATTTTTCTTCAATGGAGTAATTTCAGTACCTCTCAAAGTTCCACAATCATCTTCAGTAATGATGACATCTTGTGCCACATCTACCAATCTTCTTGTTAGGTAACCAGCATCGGCTGTTTTCAAAGCGGTATCTGCAAGTCCTTTTCTAGCACCGTGAGTAGAGATAAAGTATTCTAAGATGGAAAGACCTTCTTTGAAGTTGGCTACAATTGGATTTTCAATAATTTCTGCACCAACTGCTCCTGCTTTTTGAGGTTTTGCCATCAAACCTCTCATTCCGGAAAGCTGACGGATTTGCTCTTTGGAACCCCTTGCTCCAGAGTCAAGCATCATGAATACAGAGTTGAAACCACCTTGATCGGTTTTCATTCTGCTCATAATCATTTCTGTTAATCCTGCATTGGTATTGGTCCAAACATCAATTACTTGGTTGTATCTTTCGGTATCTGTTATTAGACCCATGTTATAGTTTCCAGTAATTTCATTAACATTATCAACTGCTTTTGCAATCATTCCTTTTTTCTCTTCCGGAACTACTATATCTCCAAGTGAGAAAGAAAGTCCACCTTTGAAAGCGTTGGCGTATCCCAAATCTTTCATTTGGTCTAGGAATTTTACTGTAGTTGGGAAATCGGTTTCTCCTAAAATTTTACCGATAACATTTCTTAATGATTTTTTGGTTAATAATTCATCTATATATCCAACTTGTTTTGGTACAATTTGATTGAACAAAATTCTACCTACTGTAGTTGGGATTAGTTTTGTTATCAACTCTCCATTTTCATCTTTTACAGGAAGTCTGCATCTTACTTTTGCATTTAGCGATACTTGTCCTTCAGCATAAGCTATTTCCACTTCTTCTGGCGAATAGAAAGCAAGACATTCGCCTTTTACTTTCATAGTATCGGTAGAATCCAATTGTTTGGTCATGAAATATAGACCCAAAACCATGTCTTGAGAAGGTACGGTAATTGGAGAACCATTGGCAGGGTTAAGGATATTTTGAGAGCCTAGCATTAGTAGTTGGGCTTCCAATATTGCTTCTGGACCTAGTGGCAAGTGTACCGCCATTTGGTCACCATCGAAATCGGCGTTGAAAGCTGTTGTTACCAAAGGGTGAAGTTGGATAGCTTTTCCTTCAATCATTTTAGGTTGGAAAGCTTGGATACCCAAACGGTGAAGGGTAGGTGCTCTGTTCAAGAGAACAGGGTGTCCTTTCATCACATTTTCCAAAATATCATAGACTACAGGTTCTTTTCTATCGATAATCCTTTTCGCAGATTTTACGGTTTTTACAATTCCTCTTTCTATTAGCTTTCTAATAATAAATGGTTTGTACAATTCTGCAGCCATATCTTTTGGTAGTCCACACTCGTGTAGTTGTAAGCTAGGACCTACAACAATAACCGAACGAGCAGAATAATCAACCCTTTTTCCTAATAAGTTCTGACGGAATCGCCCTTGTTTACCTTTTAGTGAGTCGGAAAGAGATTTCAAAGGTCTGTTGGATTCGGATTTTACGGCAGAAGATTTCCTTGTATTATCGAATAATGAATCTACAGATTCCTGCAACATTCTTTTCTCGTTTCTTAGGATTACTTCTGGAGCTTTAATCTCCAATAATCTTTTCAAACGATTATTTCTGATGATTACTCTACGGTAAAGGTCATTCAAATCTGAAGTTGCAAATCTACCTCCATCTAACGGAACCAATGGTCTTAGTTCTGGTGGTATAACAGGAAGTACACGCATTACCATCCATTCCGGGCGGTTTACCATTCTTGTATTAGCTCCTCTCAAAGCCTCTACAACATTTAGTCTTTTTAGAGCTTCTGTTCTTCTTTGTTTTGATCCTTCGTTGTGAGCTTTGTGTCTCAATTCAAAAGATAGTGCGTCCAAATCGATTCTTTTTAATAATTCTTCGATTGCTTCAGCACCCATTTTGGCGATGAATTTGTTAGGGTCGGTATCATCAAGATATTGGTTTTCAATCGGAAGAGTATCCATAATATCTAGGTATTCTTCTTCGGTTAAAAACTCCATTGGTTCGAAGTCCGAACCATCGGATTTTTTAGCAATACCTTGTTGTACGACTACATATCTTTCATAATAGATAATCATATCCAATTTTTTGGAAGGTAGTCCCAAAAGATAACCGATTTTGTTCGGCAAAGAACGGAAGTACCAGATATGAGCAACCGGTACCACAAGATTGATGTGTCCTACTCTTTCTCTTCTTACTTTTTTCTCCGTAACTTCTACACCACAACGGTCGCAAACAATTCCTTTGTAACGGATTCTTTTATATTTTCCGCAGGCACATTCGTAGTCTTTTATTGGACCGAATATTTTTTCACAGAACAAACCATCTCTTTCAGGTTTGTGAGTTCTGTAGTTTATTGTTTCTGGTTTTAGTATTTCACCTCTGGACTCTTGGAGTATAGACTCTGGAGAAGCCAATCCGATGGTAATTTTACTAAATCTACTTGATTTATTTTTATTTGACATAATTTTTAAATTTTGAATCTCGTTTAGGTACGAGACAAGTTTTTAAATTTTAAATTTTTTATTAATTTTTTGTTTAATGAAAATTTAAAATTATTCTTCTAATCTTACATCTAAACCTAAACCTTGCAATTCATGTAGTAATACATTGAAAGATTCAGGGATACCTGGTTCTGGCATCGCTTCTCCTTTGGCAATCGCTTCGTATGTTTTAGCTCTACCCATTACATCATCGGATTTTACCGTTAGTATTTCTCTTAGGATGTTGGACGCTCCAAAGGCTTCAAGAGCCCAAACCTCCATCTCTCCAAATCTCTGTCCACCAAATTGAGCTTTACCTCCTAATGGTTGTTGCGTGATGAGTGAGTAAGGTCCGATAGATCTAGCGTGCATTTTGTCGTCAACCATGTGTCCTAGTTTTAGCATATAGATTACCCCTACTGTTGCAGGTTGAGAGAATCTTTCTCCTGTTCCTCCATCAAACAAGTGTGTGGAACCAAATTTTGGCACTCCTGCTTGTTCTGTATATTCGGTAATTTGTTCTAAACTAGCACCATCAAAGATTGGCGTTGCGAATTTTAATCCCATATTTTTTCCAGCCCAGCCAAGTACTGTTTCATATATCTGACCGATGTTCATACGAGAAGGTACTCCAAGTGGATTAAGTACTATATCTACAGGAGTTCCGTCTTCTAGGAAAGGCATATCTTCTTCACGAACGATTCTGGATACGATACCTTTGTTACCATGACGACCAGCCATTTTATCTCCTACATTCAGTTTTCTCTTTTTAGCGATATATACTTTTGCCAATTTCATTATACCAGCAGGAAGTTCGTCTCCGATAGAAATTGCAAATTTCTCACGGTTTTTAACCCCAGAAATATCATTAAATTTAATTTTATAATTGTGGATTAACTGATTGATAAGGTTGTTTTTGTCCTGATCTACAGTCCAATCTGCACCACTTATATTGGCATAATCTTCTACGGATTGTAGTAATTTCAAAGTGAATTTTGCACCTTTACCGATAACTTCTTCTTCCAAATCATTTTTCACACCTTGTGAAGTTTTTCCACTCACAATAGTGTTTAGTTTTTCGATAAGAACATTTCTAAGATCAGTAAATTGAACTTTGAATTTATTTTCAATTTCTTCTAATTTTAGTTTTTCTTCTGCTCTTTTCTTTTTATCTTTAATGTTTCGGGAGAATAGTTTTTTATTGATTACAACCCCTCTTAAAGAAGAATCTGCCTTTAATGAAGCATCTTTTACATCTCCTGCTTTGTCCCCAAATATTGCACGAAGTAATTTTTCTTCTGGTGTAGGATCGGATTCTCCTTTTGGAGTAATTTTCCCAATCATAATATCCCCAGGTTTTACTTCGGCACCGATACGGATCATACCGTTTTCGTCCAAATCTTTGGTGGCATCTTCGGAAATATTAGGAATGTCAGAAGTTAATTCTTCCATTCCGAGTTTGGTATCTCTTACTTCTAGGGAATACTCATCAACATGTATGGAAGTGAACCAATCTTCTCTAACCACTTTTTCATTGATTACGATAGCATCTTCAAAGTTATAACCTTTCCAAGGCATGAAAGCAACTACTAGGTTTCTTCCTAGTGCTAATTCTCCATTTTCTGTTGCGTATCCTCCACACAAAACCTGTCCTTTTTCTACAGTTTCGCCCACTCTTACTATTGGTTTCAGTGTGATAGTTGTAGATTGGTTGGTTTTACGGAATTTAGGTAAAGAATATTCTTTGGTTGCGGATTCGAATTGTACTAAATCTTCATCTTCGGTTCTGTCGTATTTTATTACAATTTTGTCTGCATCTACATATTCTACTTTTCCTTTTCCTTCAGCATTTATTAATACTCTGGAGTCTGTAGCTACTTGTTTTTCTAGACCAGTTCCTACGATTGGAGCTTCAGGTTGTAACAATGGTACAGCCTGACGCATCATGTTGGATCCCATCAAAGCACGGTTAGCATCATCATGTTCCAAGAAAGGAATAAGTGATGCGGAAATACCGGATATTTGGTTAGGAGCTACATCTACCAAATCTACTTGGCTACCTCCAACTACCGGGTAATCCCCATCTAGTCTTGCGATAATCCTGTCTGTTTGGAATTCTCCTTTGTCGGACATTTCCACATTGGCTTGTGCAATTACTTTTCCTTCTTCGTCTTCGGCATTTAGATAGATTGGTGCATCGGTAAGGTTTACTTTTCCGTTTTCAACTTTTCTATATGGTGTTTCTATAAATCCTAGATTGTTAATTTTTGCAAATAATCCTAGTGAAGAAATCAAACCGATATTTGGTCCCTCTGGAGTTTCGATAGGACAAATTCTACCGTAATGTGTATGGTGAACATCTCGAACCTCGAAACCTGCTCTTTCTCTTGATAGACCACCTGGACCTAGTGCAGATAATCTTCTTTTGTGAGTAACTTCCGAAAGTGGATTTGTTTGATCCATAAATTGGGAAAGCTGGTTGGTTCCAAAGAATGAATTGATAACCGAAGTAAGTGTTTTGGCATTAACCAAATCTACCGGAGTAAATATTTCGTTATCTCTTACATTCATTCTTTCACGGATAGTTCTGGCAATCCTAGAAAGTCCAACACCAAATTGTCCAGCCAATTGTTCTCCTACAGTTTTTATTCTCCTGTTGGAAAGGTGGTCGATATCATCAACTTCCGCTTTGGAGTTTACCAATTCTATAAGATGTCTTACAATTGCTATAATATCTTCTTTGGTTAATACTTCTGTTTCCGTAGGAATATTTAGCCCCAATTTTTTATTCAATCGGTATCTACCTACTTCGCCTAAAGAATATCTTTGTTCGGAGAAGAATAATTTTTCGATAATTCCTCTTGCAGTTTCCTCATCTGGTGGATCTGCGTTTCTTAGTTGTCTATAGATATATTCTACCGCTTCTTTTTCCGAGTTGGTAGGGTCTTTTTGTAAAGTATTTTGAATGATGGAAAATTCTCCAGCATTTTCTTTGTGTATTAGTATTGATTTTACACCTGCCTCTAATATTAGATCCATGTGTTCTTTTTCCAATACTGTTTCCCTGTCTAGGATAATTTCATTTCTTTCGATAGAAACTACTTCTCCTGTATCTTCATCAACAAAATCTTCGAACCAAGTATTCAATACTCTTGCAGCAAGTACTCTTCCTTCTATTTTTTTCAAAGCAGCTTTAGAAACTTTCACCTCTTCTGCAAGGTCGAAAATTTGTAAAATATCTTTATCGGACTCATAACCAATAGCTCTAAGTAGGGTAGTTAGAGGTAATTTTTTCTTACGGTCGATATACGCATACATTACGCTGTTGATATCTGTTGTAAATTCCATCCAAGATCCTTTGAAAGGAATAATTCTGGAATAATACAATTTTGTACCATTTGCATGATAGGTTTGTCCGAAAAATACCCCTGGCGAACGGTGTAGTTGGGTAACTATTACCCTTTCGGCACCGTTGATAATAAATGAACCAGAAGGTGTCATATAAGGAACGGGTCCCAAATAAACATCTTGAATTACGGTTTGAAATTCCTCGTGTTCCGGATCGGTACAGTAGAGTTTCAATCTCGCTTTCAAAGGTACGGAATAAGTTAGACCTCTTTCTACACATTCGTTGATGGAGTATCTTGGAGAGTCCACCAAATAGTCTAGAAATTCTAATACAAATTGATTTCTGGAATCGGAAATCGGAAAGTTTTCTTCGAAAGTTTTGTAAAGAGCTTCATTTTTTCTGGCATCAGGAAGTGTATCCAATTGGAAAAACTCTTTGAATGATGCTATTTGCACATCTAAAAAGTCAGGGGTTACAAATTTTCCTTTTACAGCCGAGAAATTTACTCGCTCATTTTTTCTTTCGCTTTGCTGAGTTTTTGTTGTTTTACTCATAAAAAATTAAGAAAGGGTTAAAAAAAATTTAATTTCACATAAAAAAATTAGAACTTGAAAAGAGCAAGAGGAAAGTTTTTTGATTTTGGCACAATCAGAAGTGGACTTTACTATTTTCTCTTAATTCTTATTCCAATTGCAACCCCGATATATCTTTTCACGGAGTAGTGCAAATTAATTTTTTTGGAGTTTAGGCAAATCTACAAACAACTAATCTCCCCAGTGAATACTAGAGAGCTATAACACAGTGTGTTAAATGAATATTGATAGTAATTGTGCCAAAACAGTTTGCAAAGATAGGATAAGTTTTCTATTTTCGCAAATTTAAAATAAAAAAAGCTATCCCTTTCGGAATAGCTTTCTATTATTGTGTATTGAAAATTATTTCAATTCTACTTCAGCACCAGCTTCTTCAAGTTGTTTTTTAAGAGCTTCTGCTTCGTCTTTTGGCACACCTTGTTTGATTGGAGCCGGAGCACCATCAACGATGTCTTTAGCTTCTTTAAGACCAGCACCAGTTAGATCTTTTACTAGTTTTACAACTGCTAATTTAGAAGCACCAGCAGATTTCAAGATTACATCGAATTCTGTTTTTTCTTCAGCAGCTTCACCAGCTCCACCAGCAGCAACTACAACAGCAGCAGCAGCAGGTTCGATTCCGTACTCATCTTTCAAGATAGTAGCTAATTCATTTACATCTTTTACCGTAAGGTTCACTAGCGTTTCCGCTAAATTTTTTAAATCTGACATTTTTTTAATGTTTTTTGTTGAACGATTATATTTATTTTTTTTGAGAGTCTTATCTCGTTGCCAAAAATATTTTTGGACTTTGTTTTTGTGTTGAATTATTCAGCAGATGCTTCTGGTGTTTCAGTAGCTTCTGGTGCTGGTGTTTCTTCAACTGGAGCAATTTCTGCAACAACTTCTTCAGCCACAGTACCTGCAGCTTCTGCTTTGTTTTGTAATGCTGATACCAATCTTTGGATAGGAGATTGAAGTAATCCGATGATTTCTCCAAGCATTTCTTCTTTGGATTTGATATTGGCAAGAGTTTCTAGGTTATTGTCTCCAATATAGATAGTTTCTTGCAAGTAAGCAGCTTTCAAAGCTGGAGTTGCTTCTTTCTTTCTAAATTCTTTGATAAGTTTTGCCGGTGCATTTGCAGTATCAGCAATCATCAATGCAGAATTACCTTTGAATGAACTGTACATTTCGGAGAAATCTACATCCATTTGTTCCATTGCTTTTTGTAGTAAAGTGTTTTTTACAACTTTTACTGCAATATTATTTTTGAAAGCTTGTCTTCTGAAGTCAGAAGATTTTTGAGCATTCATACCTTCTAAATCTGCAACATATACTATGTTGGCATCTTGTAAAAGACCTTTTATTTCCTGTATTACTAATACTTTTTCTTCTTTTGTCATGTCTATCAGTTTTTAGTTTACAGCTTTAGTATCGATTGCAATCCCTGGACTCATAGTAGAGGACAAGAAAATTGATTTTACATAAGTACCTTTTGCAGCGGTTGGTTTCAATTTCATAAGCGTTTGTAATAATTCATTCGCATTTTCTTTGATTTTTTCAGCATCGAAAGAAACCTTACCTATTGCAGCATGGATAATACCGTACTTATCTACTTTGAAGTCGATTTTACCGGACTTAACTTCAGATACAGCTTTACCAACTTCTAGGGTAACAGTTCCAGATTTTGGGTTTGGCATTAATCCTCTTGGACCTAACACTCTACCCAATGGACCTAATTTACCCATTACAGATGGCATTGTTACGATTACATCTACATCTGTCCATCCTTCTTTTATTTTTTGTAAGTATTCATCTAACCCTACAAAATCAGCTCCAGCTTCTTTTGCTTCTGCTTCTTTGTCTGGTGTAACCAATGCTAATACTTTTACATCTTTACCTGTACCATGAGGTAGAGAAACAACTCCTCTTACCATTTGGTTGGCTTTTCTTGGATCTACACCTAGTCTAACTGCGATGTCCACAGAAGCATCAAATTTTGCAAAGTTCACTTCTTTTACAAGAGCTGAACCTTCTGCCAAATTATAAAATCTTCCTTTTTCTACCTTGCTTAAAGCTTCTTTTTGCTTTTTTGTTAATTTTGCCATTGTAATAAGTTTTAAGCGTTAGTTGGTTTAGTTCCTGTTACTCTTACTCCCATTGATCTAGCAGTACCTGCAACCATTGTAAGAGCAGCATCCATGGTAAAGCAATTCAAATCTGCCATTTTATCTTCGGCGATTTTTTGTACTTGTGCCCATGATACAGCACCTACTTTGTTACGGTTAGGTTCTCCGGATCCACCTTTGATTTTTGCAGCTTCCATCAATTGGATTGCAGCAGGAGGAGTTTTGATAACGAATTCAAAAGATTTGTCTTCGTACACTGTAATTACTACAGGCAAAACTTGTCCTGGCTTGTCTTGGGTTCTTCCGTTAAATTGTTTACAAAACTCCATGATGTTCACCCCTGCAGAACCCAAAGCTGGACCTACTGGTGGAGAAGGGTTGGCAGCGCCACCTTTCACCTGAAGTTTTACCATTTTAAAGACTTTTTTAGCCATTTTTATTTTTTTAAATTTTGAATATTAAATGAGTTTGGAAGCATTTATTATTCCTACCATCTTGTTTATCTCACTTCACAAGACGGTATTTTGGTTTGCAAAAGTATAAATATTTTTTGAATTAACAATAGAAATATTGTTTTTTTTATGACATGGGAGATTCAACTTGCTTTTAACACTGCATTTTCCAACACATTGTTCAAGAGATACATTTGTTGTGTACTTTGTAGTGTATGAAAACCAAACTGATAGATTGACTGATAACTTGTATCAACATCGTCAGAATTGGTTTTGAAGTTTGTTTTTAGTCGAGAGTTTTGAAATACTGATGGACAACGGTTTGCAAATTGTCGATGGTGGGGCAATAGAAGCACTAATGTTCAATATAGTACTACCGCTTAAGAGAAGCACAAATGTTGAATTTTGTACTTCACCCCAGCTCTTGCAAAACTGCCCGTTACCTGCTGTTAAAGTTTTGCATAACCAAGTCTTTCAATATCTGTAATGTCTTTCGTTAGGTGAGTTTTACCGTTAGTCAATATATAAAGATTATCGCTTATTTCTGTCACATAGCGGAACATTTGGTCTGTGACTAAAAGTCCCTTTTTTAATTTTGCCTGTTCTAAAAGTTCATTTACTTTTTCAATTTGTAGCGGCATTAAATGCGAAAATGGTTCGTCAAGCATTGAAAACTGTGAGTTAGATTTAATAATTACATATACTTCAATTAACCGCCTTTGTCCGCCCGATAAAGTCTTGAGTGAAGATGTAAACTTTGTTGAAAATTCTGGAAATATTTTCTCAAAATCATAAAAGTCCAACTCAAAGTCGGAAAATATCCTTTTAAGGGTTAGGTGTGATGGTATGAAATTGAATTGAGGTAAATATGTCAATAGGTCTGGGCGTCTAAATGCTTGAAAAACTGCGATATTGTCAAAACGAATAGATTTACTTATAGGATTTAAATTTCCGTAAACGATATTCATTAAACAGGTTTTGCCTTGACCGTTACGTCCTAAAATCCCAGTAATTTGTCCAGTTTCACATTTAAAATAAATGTCTGATAATATTCTTCTTGTTCCAAACTCCAACAGGATACTGTCTGCCTCTAATTTATGCTGCATTGATTTTATAAGTTAATATTATGGAAACAATAAAAAGAGCAAAATCAAATACTAATGTCGAAGACCACAGAATGATTTTAGAAACACCTAAATTTTGGTAATAATATATCTCCTTTGCCTTATAGTTTTTTATGAAATAGTAAATTAGTCCGAGCGTAGCAATTTTAAACCAAAACAATGGTAAGTAAGTCGAAATTCCATTTTT
>JAFDZJ010000418.1 GCA_018266965.1 Bacteroidota bacterium | reverse complement strand
TTTTAATTTGATATAATATCGTAGATACTCTAAAGAAGGATTTTCAAAATTACCATTTGGTAAAACAATTCCCATTCTGCCGCCTTCTTTAAGAAGTTGAAGGCATCTTTCTATGAATAAGATTTCAGCATTTTGGTTTGGATATACAGACTTTGTTTTATAAAATTCTTTGTTGTGAGTTGTCCATTTATAACCAAGGTCAAATTTTGAAAGAGTATTTATATTTGTAATTTTTGCCCCGAATGGTGGATTTGCAAGAACTAAATCAAACCCTTCCGAATTTGCCAACGATAGTTTTATGCTGTCTAAATCTTCAAGAGAATTTGTGCAGAGGATATTAATATTTCCGTTTGCTTCTAATAGCAACTTCATTTTAGCAATTCTTGCAATGCTTTTGTTGATGTCTAAGCCAAAAAGGTTTTTAGCAACAACTTTTTTAGTATTTAATTTATCGTTGTTGTTTTGCAAATATTTTAATGCAGACATCAAAAAACCACCGCTTCCGCAGGCAGGGTCAATTATTGTTTCATTAGGTTTGGGTTGCATCATAGCAACACAAAAGTCTATAACTGGTTCAGGTGTGAAAAACTGTCCACGACCATCTTTTTCGTGATGAGATAGAAATTTTTGAAACGCTAATCCTTTAGCATCTTGGGAAGAGTTTAATAGGGAAATGCCTTGAAGTTTATTGATTGTAAAACCTAAGGCTATGTTGCTTATTTTAATTCTGTCGTCAGTATCAAAAATGTCTTGATATGCTTCTTTTGTTTTTTCAAAGAGTTTAGATATTCTTTCAATGATTGAATTAACAGCTTTGCCTGTTTTTAATTCATTCCATTCTTCTGTGGAAATTGTAAATTGATTGAGATTTTCATTTTCATCATATATTTTGATGAATAAAATTTTGACAAACTCTTCTAGCGTTTGTTGAGGAGACAGACCATCGTTAGCATAGATATAATCGTGAATCTCTTCAAATTTTTTGAGGAGATTGTCTTCTTTTGTTAGCTCTAATTCAAATAAGGAATTCATATCTTACATATTTGTGGCAAATATAACACACATTTGTGTAAATCAAACAAAAATTATTCAACAATTACATTTCTGTTGTCGATTTGCATCTCATTTTCTTCAATTGCGTCCGCAGGTGCAAGTGTTTCACAAACATCATTGAAGTTATCATACCACTCGTCTGTTAGGTCAAGTTCCAAGCTACCATCAGGCTGTGTGAACACAAAACCCATAATATAATTTTGTTGTAAATGGTTTGCATCTTTTCCTGAAGAATCAAGCTGTTTAGGGTTGGCAAATAAAAATTTATGTTCGTTATATCGTAAAACAATGTTTATCGAAATGACATTGAACTCATCTTTCCTTGGTGTGGCTTGAGTTCTTTCGCTTGCACCAGATGTTCCAGATACAAAGTGAGTGTCAAGCACCATTACTTTTGACATAACATATTTCAGCCTGTCCTTAATCATTGTGTCAATTTCTTCTCTTGAATATCCAGCTAATGCTTGCATAGCAATCATTTTAGCAGTTTCTTTTTTCGGAGGGTTATTGAGGTAATCGTGTATTTCTTCGTATGTATATAAAGTAGGAGCATCAACAAGGTCAGGTAAGTTTGTGGCTATCCAATTGTCAATCTGTGGTTCTATTTCTTCATTTCTGTTAAGCCAATGGATTATTTCAATGTAGTCAAACAACATTTTCTTTAGTCGTGGAAGATTATACAGCTTGTTCCAATCTTCAGTATTTGATTTCACGCCTTTTGATTCCAAAACAAACCAAGCATTTGTTCCATTTTTTCTGAAATAAAAATCTCCGTGATGATTTGCGTGTTTTTTTCCTTCCCATTTTTCCTTTATTCTTTTCACTTCATAGTCTAAGCCTTCTAAATGTTGCTTCAATAAAAGTTCGGTGATTGAACCATTTACATAGCCCTGTGCATTAGGACTCATACGAATTGCTTCTAAAAAAATCTCTAAAGTAGTCTTGAAAGTCTTTGTTACAAATGCTTCAAGTTTTTGAAATATATTCATCTAATGTCGTTTCGTTAAATTTTTACAAAGGTAATATTTTATAGTCCGTTTGCACCCCAAATTGCTGTCCACTTGTCAGGGTGGTGGGTGGGCTTTGGGTGCGGTTGGGTAAAATTAAATGTGCTGCAAAAGCGTTGGCTTGTGTGTCGGCTTGCAGCTCTTTTAATTTTACGAAGCGTTGGCATTTTGTCCACTGTTTTTTTGTCGGTTTATGTTCGTTCTGTCGGTCGTCCTACGCTTGCAGGTAACGTTCGAGGCTTGCCGCAGGGCTGGTATTGTTGCTGTGTCCGCCCGGCAACTGAAGCCGATTGAAAAACTGATGTTGAAGTTAACAACTAAAAGCCAAATAGTATTCGGTCAAGCCCGATATTAGTTGATAGTAGTACAACAGCCGATTGTTATTCCGTCCGCCAGCCTTGCGGCAAACCTTTTGTTATGCCCTCGTGCTTCTTCGTAATTTATTCAGTTGTTGTGTTTAATAATTGGTCTCTCAATTCGGCAAGTGTTTTGTTGTTTGAGTTTTTCCAAGATGTCCACCCGTTTACTGTTTTTCTGTCACTACCTGCATCCTGAATTCCTGCAAGAGCTGCATAACTCGGACTGCTAAAGCTTTGTCCTAAGACTTCAAGAGAACCGTCATCAAGTACAATTGCTTCGTATCTTTTAGGCTGTCCATTCCGTGGCTTATATGCCATTGAAATTCTTTCACCTACCGCCAATAATCCACCATTAATTAAATCTGATAATTCAACATCATATTGTGCAATTTCTGCGTTTGGTTTTTTCGGTTTACTTTCTTCTTCTGTGTCAAGTTCGGGTTTGAATTCTTCAGGGAATTCAAATACTATGTTAGTCGGGTTATTAAACTCTACAAATTTGCTTACTACCCAAAGTTTAACCTTATACTTTAATGTCCTTGCCCAATCACGAAGATCGTTTGTAATGCCATCAATTGGAACCCCAATTATGGGATCTGTTTCAAGTATGTCGCCAACAACTTGTCTTACGTTTATTGCTGCTATATTTATGTCCTCGAATTTTTCTTTTGTATATGGCTCTGACTGATATTGCTCAACTGCAAGGTCAACAAGTGTCCGCTTGGTAATTTGTTGTTGCGAAGCCAAAATTTGTTTGGTTACCTGAGGGGCAATATGGTTCCAAACACTATGATGCATTAACTCGGCTTCAACTAAATACCATTTTCTTTGTCCGATGTCGATTGCAAAACCGTCAGGAATTGTCCCAGCACCGTCTGCGGTTTTTATTTTTGCTTTGGGTAAATAAAATGATGTCGGCCCAAAAAGATATTCGTAATTGTCAACAATTACTTGTTCTAATTCCGCTTCACTGTCAAAGGGTGATTTAATAAATTTTGTGTCCTTAAATATCAGCATTTGTCTGTCAGTTTATTTTGAAACGTAGGGTTGTCATAGCATGGGGCATAACGGCCGGGGCTTTGTGCAGGGCTGGACGTTTTTAACGTCCAGCCCCGGAACCACAGCCCAATAAAATTAATGAAGATGAAGGTAACAACAAAAAGTTGAGTGTTGCTTGTCCAGCCCCGAACTGAAGCTGAATAGTTTTACTACTGCTGGGGCAGACCAACGGTCTGCCAGCCTTGCACAAAGCCCTTTGTAAACTGCTGGGCATAAAATGAGATTTTATTTTTTTTGAAACATTTAAA
>JAFDZJ010000417.1 GCA_018266965.1 Bacteroidota bacterium | reverse complement strand
ATCCTACCATCGTCATCTATCAATTTGGCAATCATCCTACTAAGCACATGTATAGGATTAGGAACAGCTCCTCCGTACAATCCGGAATGTAAATCTCTGTTGGGTCCTTCTACTTCTACCTCTACATAACTCAACCCTCTTAGTCCAGTGGTAACAGTTGGCTGCTCGTTGGAATAGATATGTGTATCGGAAATCAAAATGCAATCACAAGCGAGTTTTTCTTTGTACTCGTTTACAAAATCTCCCAAACTTTCGGAACCTACTTCTTCTTCGCCTTCTAGGATAAATTTAACATTACAAGGCAAAGCATTGGTGTGCATCATAGCTTCAAAAGCTTTTAGGTGCATAAAAAACTGTCCTTTGTCATCGGCAGATCCTCTGGCAAATATTGCTCCTTCCGGGTGCAAAGCTGTTTTTTCTATATAAGGCTCGAAAGGTGGTTTGGTCCATAACTCCAATGGATCGGGTGGTTGTACATCATAGTGTCCATAGACTAATACGGTTGGCAAATTTTTGTCGATTATTTTGTCGCCATATACAATAGGATTTCCTTTGGTTTGGCACACTTCAACATTGTCGGCACCGGCTTTTTTCAATGAATCGGCAACCCAATCTGCACATTTCAGCACATCGTTTTTGTAAGCGGAGTCTGCGGAAATTGAAGGTATCCTTAATAATTCGAACAATTCTTGGACAAATCTTTCTTTGTTGTCCTGTATGTATTGTAAGGTTTCTTGCATAATTGTAATTTTTTGGGATTGTAAAAATAAAAAATAAATAGTGAAGTTGGTTAAATTTATTGTAAATATTCGATAATAGCTGGATTTTCTTTTTTGTTATAAATTTTAGTCTTAAATAATTTGTTCTATCTGACTAATATACTATAAGATAGCTTTCCTACGGAAAGCCATTTCATTCTTTGGAATTTTCATTCTACACAGATAAAACTCCTATGGAGTTAACTAAAATATAATTGTCCCAACTTTAAAACTTATAAATGTTTTCTACTCTTCTACACAGATAAATTTCTACGGAGTTTACTGCTTTTTTACTTTAAACAAAACCTTCATTTATAAAAAATGTTATAGCCAATGCAACGAACTACCATCCAGCAACAAACAGGCTAAAAATAAATTTGGAAATAGTTGTCTAAATAGTTAACTTTGCATCGTAGCTTATGACTTATGACAGACAAGTAATAGCTTATAAAAATTATTTTCTCGATTTTTACGAGGTGCAACCTGACAATGTTCAAGCAAAAATTGAATGGACACTAAACTTAATCCGTGTAACTCGACAAATTCCAGAAAAATATTTTAAGCATTTAGAAGGGACAAAAGGACTTTATGAAATAAGAGTTGAAGTTGGAAACAATATTTTTCGCATTTTTTCTTTCTTTGACAAAGGCAACTTGGTAGTTCTCGGAAATGCTTTTCAAAAGAAAACTCAAAAGACACCAAAACAAGAATTAGAAAAAGCACTTAAAATAATGGAGGAATATCAAAATGAAAGCAAAAAGTAATATCACGACATTAGACCAAATACTTGAAAAAAAGTATGGAAAAAAAGGACAGCCCAAACGAGAAGAATGGGAACAACAGTTTGAAGCGTTTAGACTTGGAGTTTTGCTTGAAGAAGCACGGACTAAACTCGGTATGACACAAGAAGAGCTTGCAGAGAAATGCGGAACAAACAAATCTTATATTTCACGAATTGAAAACAATTCATCCGACATTCGACTTTCGACATTAATGAAAATAATTCAGCAAGGACTTGGCGGACATTTAAAATTGACACTTCAATTGTAAAGATTAAAGAAAGTACTGGCTATAGCAAGAGGTTTGAGTGCAAACAGGGATGAATTGCACTATTCGAACTTTTGTGCTATTTTTAAACTTCGTTTCTTGCATCAACAATAGTGCTAATACACCCTGCCTGCGTCAAGTCTCCACAAAATTTGAAATAGTAAAAAGTGCGAGAAATATTCTCACAATTTTTATTGTTTCTTTTTGACAAGGTAGTCTTAATACATTGAATTTGGAATGGTTCTAAATAAGAAAAGCTATCGAAACAAATCGATAGCTTTTTAGATAAAAGAAAAAATAGTTATTCAATTTCTATTGTTTCTCGTTTTCTACTTCTAATTTCTTTAGCCTTATTCTCATCAATTTCTATCCCAAACGCCTTTGCTCTATTCATAATATTTTCGGAATAATTCTTTTGAGCTTCTAAAAATAATTTCTTTTCTACAGTCTTCAATTTACTCATTTTATATTTTGGGTAAGTAAATTCGTTAGCTTCATTTGGGTCATATTTCGCCAGTGTAAAAACAAATCTCTTTTCTGTATCTTCCAACTCCAAAATCAAACCGGGTAATCCAGAGAATTTATATGGTCCATCATGAAAAGGTATTTGCGGGGTAAACCACGCTATGAATGTCCTTCCATAAACAGTTGCTATGGCTTTCTGACAAGCATAACCTTGGATTTCTTTTTTCTCATCAGATATTTCCCATTGATCAGAGAGTGATTTCTCCGAGTATTGAAAATTATCTTTACCAATATTATCAATGACTTCCATTTTTGAATCCTGATAATTTTTGAAAATATAAGAAGTTATAAATGTTTTTGTCTGACCAACAAAACTAATATGAGTATGCCCAAGATCGGATTTGTATAAAGCCGCATCTGTAATTGAATCATTTTTTCGTTGGTTTAGGCTATGAAAAACAGATTTTCCATCTTCTATATTTAGTACAAAATATTCTTGGAAAAAATTTTGGGGATTAGTTTTGGAATAATATCTAAACTGATAATAAAAGTTTATTGGTTTACTCTCCGTTTTTTCTTGTGAAAAAAGGAAGGGTGAAAACAATAAAAAAAAAAGAAATTTATACATATTTAACATTCAATAAAACAACCACCACAGAAAACATCTTCCAAAAGATATTGGAATTCTACTTCTTCTTCATGATGTATTTCTTCGTCTCTACACAACAAGCCTCCTTCGCCACAAGAAGATTGAACCCACTTGCAATTTGTCAATTTCAAATCGGGTGGAGTTTGTGTTTCTTTACATTCATTTCTAAAATTTGATTGTGAAAATTCCATTTTCACAATTCCATCTTTCGCACTTACCATTGCTGCAACTACTATAGCTGCCATTGTCATTACTTTTTTCATCGTATAAAAATTTTATGGGTTAATAATACGACGAAATTAAAATTAAAATTATGCAAATTTTTTGGGATAAAATGCAAATTTTGTAGAAATTTGGAATGGTTCTAAATAAGAAAGCTATCAAGAAATGTTGATAGGTTACAAGTTTATAAAGAAATAATTATCCAATTCTACACAGATAAAACTCCTACCGAGTTTGATATTTTTTTTTTCAACATAAAAAAATATCCTCCGAACTAGAGGACATTTTTTTATATTGATATTTGGTGAATTTATTTTGTAAATCTTACAGACATTTTTCTGTCGATAGCTCTTTCGGCATCTGATTTGTCGGCAGCTACTGTTGCAAATTCGCTTCCGTATCCTTCGGCAGAAACTACTTGTGAACCAACTCCAAGTTTGGTAAGTTCAGTTTTTATAAATTCCGCTCTTTGAGTGGATATTTTTTTATTGACAGCTTCGTCGCCTGTTTTGTCGGTATAACCTCCAATTTTTATTTTTGCATCGGGATATGCTTTTAATATAGTTGCTAGGTTGGACAATTGTTCTTTCCCTTTTTCCAATTGGTTGGCAGAACCAGTCTTGAAAGTTACCGAGTCGAAATTGTACCATTTGTCTTTAAGAGCAGCATCGTCTGTAGCTTTTTTGTAGCCATCAGCTTTCAAAAACGCAACCATAGATTCTTCCAAACCTCCTTTGTTTGCACTAATTTCGGTTCCATTAACCTCTACTTTTACCGCAGATTTTTCGGTTGTTGCATTTGCACTTGTTGTACTTTCTGTTCCTTGCTCGTCATCCGAATATCTTTCAACAGCTGCATCTTTTTTCAATACACCGTGGTTACCACCTGCTGGTACTTTTTTGCAACTAACAACCAATGAAACAATTGCTACTGCTAAAACTAGTTTTTTCATTCCTAAATTTTTAATTTTTCAAAAATAAGAAATATTGCTAGTTGCAACAACATCTTTTTAAAATAAATTTTATAAAAATGATTTTTTACATTTAGATAGTCATTCTATCATCAACAAAATAAGCTATCCAAATGATGATTTTCAAATTATCTGTTACAAGTTTTTGGTAGAAAGCACAACTTTACCCTTTTGGCTTTGGGTAAAAATGATATATTCCTCTCCCCCATCTTTTAGTTGGTATTTCTTTTTTATTTCTTCGGGTTTCAGGGGATAATTTTTGGAAATGATGTTGTATTGTTCTCCTTTTTTCAAAGATTTTGGGTTAATGATTTTCGCAGTTAAAACTCTTCCCGGAAAATTTTCTATTTTTTCGTTACTTGTATATAGATGTGTGTTTGGGTGTAATTTTTCTAAAGAATATTTTTGAGAAATCCAATTGAATGCACCAGTTTTCAATAAAGCATTGTTGGGTAGATACAAATATTTTTGAGGTTCGGAAAATTGTGCTTTTGCCAAAGAAATTTCATCTAAAAAAAATGAAATTTCCGGTTCAGAGCTTTCTAAATTTATGGCTTTTATTTGGATTCGTTCTACGGATTTACTTATGAATACCAACAATTCTTTCACTTCGTTTTTTACCGCTACAATATGTATTTCCGATATATTCTCTATTGTTTGTGCCAAATAATGAATATCTATTAATGGTGAAAGTTTCACCAATATTCTATCGGCAATTTTCAACAATTTGCCCTGAATTTCTATTAAGTTTGGCGACAAATCTTCCAACAAAAAGACTTTTTTTTGATGTTCGTTTCTTCTGGCAGGGTCCAGATACAATACATCATATTTGTTATTATTTTCATTAATAAACAAATGCAAATCTTTGTTAATAAAATGAGCATCTCTACCCAAAACAGACCAATTGTGTTGTACTATCTCCAACAATTCAGTATTTTTTTCTACCAAAAAAATATTGGAGAAATTTTTAGAAATCCAATACGCATCAATCCCAAATCCACAGGTAATATCTACAAAAGATTTACCTTTTATTTGAGAAGCCTTGTATTTTCCTGTACTCTCGGAACTGGCTTGTTCTAAATTGAGATTGGGTGGGAATATTATAGTATCGCACAACAAAAATTGAAATTTTTTTTCGGCTACTTTCTTTCCATGTACCTGTTGAACAATTTCTAACATCGACACATTTGGAAATGGAGATTTCCTCAATAATAATTGATGCAAATCGACTCCGTAATTTTGTTGTATGAATTCCTGAACTTCGGAATTTAGTATATTTTTATTCATACATTTCAGACCATCTCACTTCTTTTATTTCGTTACTATTATATAGTTGGTCTATGGATTTTGTAGTTTCTAATTTTGGAAACATATTTACCCCAATTAGTTTTATCTTTCCATCTACAACCCATTGTTGTTCCTTTGTGGCGTGTTGATAGATATTGTTTTGTATTTTTCCTGTTTTCAGCAATTCTATATAACCACCTTCTTCTTCTATTTCTACTAATAATTGCCAAGATTTTTCAGCCATTTGCTGTGTAATATCTTCTACAAAATAACTTCCATTGGCTGCATCTTCAAAAACATTTATGATACTTTCGTAGGCTAGGACAATTTGTTGTTTGAAGGAAATTTCGCCGGACAAATCGCTAGGATTATTTATTTTGTAATTATGGCTATATACAACGTCTGCACCACCAATCATGGCGGCAGCCAATTCCAATGTCGAGCGGATAAGATTGTTTTCCTCATCGAAAACAGATTTGTTTCTGTGGGAAGTTTCAGCGAATATATAAGGAATACTTGCTATTCCTAATTCCTTGGAAAGCTGATAGAAAAGTATTTTGAAAGCACGAATTTTTGCAATTTCAAAGAAATAATTTCCTCCTATAGCGGTTTTTATGATGATTTTATCCATAACTTCTATCCCGAAATTTTCTACCAATTCTTTGATTTTTGCCATAGCATATCCCAATTGTTGTATGATAGAAGCACCTGCGTTTTGTAGAAAAGCAATATCTACACAAATACTTTTTTGTAAGCCTTTGGACAATAATTCTTTTGCCAATACTTCATCTATAGATGCTGTATTTTCGTTCAGCACATCAACCAAAGCATAGTAGTTGTTGTCGTCTTCTATTTTTATATGTTCGGCTAGGTCTTTATTGGCAATATATATAGATTTGTCAGTTAGATTTTCGACATTGTTGTTCAGTAAATAAGCATAGATTTCGTCCTCACTATCTTCCAAGTAATTGGATACCAACTGTGTACTTTCTTCAATTTTTGGTAAAGTTGGGAAATATTGTTGATGATTGTGATAATAAGGTTTTACAACAATTCCTTCTAGGTTTTCTTTGGTTAGTTGTGGATAAATATCCTCTGTTTTTAGTTGTTTTTTTACTAAATTTTCCCAGTCGGATGTAGTTATTTTTGGAAACATAATATGTCTTTATTTGTTCGGATTTTACTTTTATTTTTTAGATGATTTTGTACTGTCTGCAACGATTATGAAAATTTCTTCATTTGGTTTTTTCATAAAATAATTTTCTCGTGCAAATTTTTGTTTCTCTTCTCTATTACTCATCAATTTCTTGTAATAACCGTCGTTTTTTTCATATTCGGATTTATAATACTGCAGTTGCTCTTCATACTTGTTGATTTCTTTATTCAAATCATTGATAACCAAGAAGGAAGTGTTGTCGAAAAATATCATCCAAATCAAAAAAATAAAAATGGTAAGGGTATATTTGTTCAAAATCCATTTCCTCACAAATCTGTATTGTTGAGATTTGGGAGTAATTTTTTTTATAAGTTCCTCTTTATTTCCTATCATAATTGTGGTTTTTTTAATGAATTATTGATTACCGTTGTCAGAAAATCTATGGCTACTGAATTTTGTTTCATGTTAGGAACAATCAGGTCAGCTTCGTTTTTAGATGGCTCTATAAATTCTTGGTGCATAGGTTTCAGGGTAGTTTGGTACCTGTGTAAGACTTCGTTCAGGTCCCTTCCTCTTTCCTGGGTATCTCTACGGATTCTTCGGATAAGTCTTTCATCGGAATCGGCATGTACAAATACTTTTAGGTCATATTCTTTTAGTAGTTCATGATGGGTGAGTACCAAAATTCCTTCCACAATTAGTACATTTTTCGGTTCTACTAATACATGATCTCCGGTTCTGGAATGGGTTACAAAACTATAGATGGGTTGCTCTATACTTTCTTTGTTTTTCAGAGCTTTCACATGTTTCAATAATAATTCGAAATCAATAGATTTGGGGTGGTCATAATTGAGTGCTTCTCTTTCGGTTAAAGAAAGATGTTGATTGTCGTGATAATAATTGTCTTGTGATAAGACATTTACTCCTTCTGCATTCAGTTGTTGCAATATTTTATTAACAACAGTTGTTTTTCCACTTCCGGTACCTCCGGCAATTCCAATTACTAACATTCTATATATTATTTTTACAAAGATAGTATTTTGTATAAAAATTTGAGTGATTAGAAATTCAAAAAAAATATTTCAATTATTTTAAATTATAAAATACTGAATTTCAATAATTTAAACAAACAACAATTACCCATAATTAAAAATTTAAAATAAAAATTAAAAAAAATATTATTATATGTATAAATTGATGTACCTTGCACCAAATTATTTATAGGGATTATCAATGTTCAGTCGTTTGTTAGTTTCCTCGATATAATTAACAACAAATTTTTTTTTATGAACATTTTTATTTCTAATCTCAACTATTCAGCTGTTGAGTCCGAGCTACAAGCTCTTTTTGAAAACTATGGAACTGTAGATTCCGCAAAAATTATTACCGACAGAGAAACTGGCAGAAGCCGTGGTTTCGGATTTGTGGAAATGCCAAACGATGATGAGGCAAGAGCTGCTATTGAAGGACTTAACCAAACTGAGTACAAACAAAGAGCAATGAATATTTCTGAAGCAAAACCAAGAGAAGAAAAACCAAGAAGTTTTGGTAACAACCGTGGTGGATACAGAGAAAATCGTGGAAACAGAGGTGAGTGGTAATCCAACACTTTCTATATAACACTAATCCATCTTGAAAAAGATGGATTTTTTTTTGATAAATTTTATATTTTTGACTAAATTATTTTTTATAAAACCAAAGTTTATTTCAAATTAGCTATGCCAATATCAACCTTTATAAAAACAGATAATTGCGAATGGATAGATTGTGAAAATCCAAATATTGATGATATAAAATTGCTTCAGAAGAAATATGCAATTGATACCCTTTTGATGGAGGATATGTTGGTTGCCAACCACTTACCAAAATATGAAGAACACATAGGAATTCAATTTTTCCTAACAAGAGAAAACACCAAACAGGAAAGAACAGGCCTGAATACCATGAGTGATATTTCCACCAAATTAGGAATTTACTTGCTGGACAATACCATACTGACTATCCATAGAATAAAAAATAACAGCATCGTTGAGTGTAAAAAAGAGTTGGAACTTGGCAAAATACAAATTACCAAAGAAAATATAGCATTGCAATTGGCACTAAATGTCCTAAAATCCTTTGATGTAGAAAACAAAATAGTCCAAGATGAAATAGACAATATAGAAAATGATATGTTCCTGAATGGGAATAACAATTCTAATGTTATCCGAAAACTTTACAAACTGAAAAGAAAAACCGGACTCAATATGAGATTACTTTCTATATCGGCAGATTGGGTCAATAATTTTAAAAAAATAAATATATCGGATACTCAATTTTTTGATTTGCAAGACAAATACAAAGACATCAGTAACAAGTTTGATCATCTTAATGCCCAAACAACACATCTTATTTCCCTATTCCTAGCTTTATCCGACCAAAAAGCCAATCAGGTAATGAAATTATTGGCACTCTATTCGGTTTATTTTTTACCCATTACCTTTATAGCAGGAGTCTATGGAATGAATTTTGAATATATGCCCGAACTAAAAACAAAATCCGGATATTTCCTTACACTCGGATTGATGGCACTAATCGTAATTTCAACTTTTATCTATTTCAAAAGAAAAAAATGGAAATAAAATTGAGTAATTTCTTCATTTACTTTTTTAAATTTTATAATTTTACTCCACCAAAATAATTCAACAAAAAAATGACTATACAAGAAAGAATTGCTGCACTCAGAAATAAAATGCAGGAAAATAAAATAGATGCCTACATTGTTTATTCAGCCGATCCACACATGAGCGAATATTTGCCAGAAGAATGGCAAGAAAGAGCTTGGATTTCTGGCTTCACAGGTTCTGCGGGCTTTGTTGTTATCTTAAAAGACAAAGCAGCACTATGGACAGATGGAAGATATTTTGTACAAGCTCCAATAGAATTGAAAAATTCCGAAATAGAACTAATGAAAGATGGTGTTGATGGGACTCCTAACTATATCGATTGGATAATCGCTAATATCCCTAACAATGGAACTGTTGCGACTAATTTTTCGGCAACTTCTCATGCCAATTGGCAAATTCTGAATAATAAATTATCCACCCATCATATAAAATTGGATAACCAAAATCTTATTCAACGCATCTGGGATAACCAACCCAAACCATCGGAAAACCAAATCTATACTCACCCTGTAGAAAGAGCTGGATTATCCGTAAATGATAAAATTACTGCTATTAGAGAAAAAATGCAAACTTTGGGAGTAACTTCTCATATCATATATAGCTTGGACGATGTTGCTTGGACACTCAATTTGAGAGGTAGCGATGTGGATTGCAACCCAGTGTTTTTAGGTTTTATCTATCTCACTTTGGACAACACTACCCTATTTGTAGCTCCTAACAAATTGAATAATGATGCCATACAACAACTACATACAGCAAATATTTCTGTTGAAAATTATGATACTTTTATTCCTTATCTATCCAAAATAAAAGGAGAAAAAATACTATTATCTCCTAATACCAATCAATCCATTGTTGTTGCTTTACAAGAAAAAAATGATTTGATTTTCGATGCTGCTCCTGGAAATTTGATGAAAGCTCAAAAAAACAAAACCGAATTGGCAGGATTCCGAACGGTAATGGAAAGAGATGGTGTTGCCATGGTAAAATTTCTCTATTGGCTAACTCACCAAGCTGGAAAAGAGGAAATGACAGAATATTCTATCGGGGTCAAACTAAAATCTTTCCGTGCTGCTTGTGATAATTTTGTAGGAGAAAGTTTTGGTAGTATTGTTGGATATGCAGGTAACGATGCTATTTGCCATTATTCTGCCAAAGAAATTGGGAGCAAATCCGTTTCCAATGTAGGTAGTATTTTGGTAGATTCCGGCGGACAATATTTGGAAGGCACAACCGATATTACCCGAACTCTGCCTTTGGGACAGGTTACAGAGCAATTTAAAATTGATGCTACTCTGGTATTGCAAGGAATGATACGATTGTCCATGGTAAAATTTCCAAAAGGTACAAAAGGAGTACAATTGGACGCAATTGCCAGAATGCCACTTTGGTTAGCTGGAAAAGATTACAACCACGGGACAGGACACGGTGTAGGAAGTTTTATGAATGTTCACGAGGGACCACAAAATATCCGAAAAGATATGAATCCTCAAGAATTGCTACTCGGAATGGTAGTGAGCAACGAACCAGGATTTTATTTGGAAAATCATTATGGTATCCGACATGAAAATTTGGTTGCTGTACAGTTGGCAGAAAAAACAGAATTTGGAGAATTTTATCAATTCGAAACACTTACAATTTGTCCTTTTTTCAAAGATATAATTGTGAAAGAAATATTGTCGGAAGAAGAAATTGTTTGGCTTGACAAGTACCACCAATTATGTAAAGAAAAATTGGAAAAACATTTGGAAGGCGAAGTGAAAGATTGGTTCCTAACCTTGGTTAGTCCTTTATAGATTATTAAAATTTTTCAAAAAAATGAATGTAATTTTAGCATCAACCTCTACCCTTTTCGGTGGTAAATATTTGGAGTACCTAAAAGACTCGCTCATCAATTTGTACAGAGAGATAGATGAAATATTATTTATCCCTTATGCAAGACCGGGAGGTATTTCTTATGACGACTATACTACAACTGTGAGAAATTTCTTCGAAACAATAGGTATAAAAGTAAAAGGGCTACACGAATTTGAAGATACTTCACAGGCGATTAACAATGCCAAAGGATATTTTACAGGTGGTGGAAATACTTTTTTATTGGTGAAAAAACTTCACGATGAAAATTTGATGCAAATCCTAAAAGAGAATATTGAACTAGGCAAACCCTATCTTGGAACCTCTGCAGGGAGTAATATTGGAGGTATCAATATGAAAACTACCAATGATATGCCTATTGTCTATCCTAGTAGTTTTGACTGTATGGAACTTGTACCTTTTAATATTAACCCTCATTATCTGGACCCAAATCCCGAGCTAAAACACAATGGAGAAACCAGAGAAACTAGAATAAAAGAATTTCTTACACAAAATAATATTGTAGTTGTAGGCCTACGAGAAGGAAACTGGATTAGGAGAATTGGAGATAAAATTTTTGTTGAAGGAACAGAAACCACTAGGATTTTCCAACCCTACAAAGAACCTTATGAACTTGACCCAATTTCCGAATTGAAATTTCATTTGT